>RFNU01000144.1 GCA_009927065.1 bacterium
CAGGGCGTGCTTGACCTTCCCGTAAACGAAAAGGATTGCGCACGTGTTTTGTTCAATCTTGATAGTGGTCATGGTGAATCAGAGCTGCAGCGGGCTTTTGCACCAGTTGTTTGCATATTTAGACAAGCTGTCGGTAATCTCTATCTTCCTGACTCTATCGCCCCGCTCATTCTTAGTTATTTGTCACTTAAATACGTATCTTTAATTGAGGATGTTCCCTTGCTCACTTTCAAGATACTAGAATGTCATGTAGCTGATGTGATGAGATCTATACTGAATCAGACAATAAACGCCCCATAAAATCGAACTAATAAATTGTTTTTTTTTAAAATATTTTATTATTTGCTTATCAATGGTCTATATGGTAGAAAAACATATAGATCTAGATGTGAATGCTTATCAAAAGAAAATTTTAACTGAAGTGATGCTGCAATATTCTAGGGATATTCAAGATTTATTTGCTACTGTCATTAATGATAACAGGACAACATCAAAAAAAATTCAAGCTATTGATTGTCTTTTGACTGTTCTAAAGGAGCCTGAGATCTTGATTATAGATCTTTTGGAGCATCTTGACTCAAAAAATACTCCTTCTCTTGAGCAATATCGCCATGATTTGCTTGACAAAAAAAGATCAATTGGTCAGAAATACTTAGATTTTTTAAAATTATCAACCGCGTTCTTTGAAAACACTGTTCATTCTAGACAAGATGTTCCAGAACGTTATGCCATGATGAATCTCATCCACGCTGCATTCATTTTAAAACAGATCCAACAAGATTACCTTAATAATCAAAAAAAAGGCAAATATAATCCTCTTGATCTTGCGATGAAAGAGTGTCAAGCAGAGTTTTCTTCTCTCAAAGAGTCTTTAACAACAGAAATCGAATCATTAAAGCCTTTAGTGGATGATATTCAAGGGTTAATAAATACGGCGATTGATGAAGATATCAGCTTATTAAGTTTAAAAAAACGATTGAAAAGTCTACAAAAACACTATCAAACAGATCCAGATCATAACGGCGTTTTTTTTCCAATAATTCGGTATGTTGGAAAAATTGCTAATCCATCTCAATCAAAAGATAATGCAGTAAAAGAGCTCGAAACTTTACAATCATTATTAAAATCCAGTCATTTTGAACATACTCATCTTACATTAGATCTGGATGAAAAAGTTATTCAGCCGCTTCTTACCAGTCTTGATCGTTATAAAGATTTATATCTGAAAACCTACAGGCAACGAAAAAAAATCTTCTTAAAAACAATAAACAGTGCAACTAGCTCTTTTTCCCCCTTGGATGCTACAACTGAAGCTGAAAATGAAATTTTTGATGAATGGCGTTTGAGGTATCAAAAACAGATCACAGAGCATGGGTTATCCATTGCAAGATTTTTTGCACAACGGAGTGAATATGGAAAAGAAAATTACTACAGCGACTTACAAAAAACTTTGCATAAAATAGTCGTCAGCGATATTAAACGTCATGCTGGTTTAGTATCTAAAAAGCAATCTCTTGGTCATCTTAATGATATTAATAAAGAATGCTATCTTAAGATGATAGGTAATCTTAATTATTCCGATTTCACTCCTCAAGAGATGAGTTACATTAAAGAGCTCATATCAACACAAAATAACTATCAATCTTATCTAGAAGCTTTGAGTCATTGGAAAGAGGTAAAAGAACACTATGCTGATTATTCTGATAGATCAGAAAAAGAATCAATGGTTAAAATGATAAAATCTTGCTTGTATTATCAGTATTTACTAAATTTGTCGCCACCGCAAAAACGCAAACTGCTTACAGATTATGCTGATTTACTAGAATTTTGTTTAAATTATAAAATCAAACCAAAAACTTTTCATCGCGGACTGAGTATTTTATTTGACTCAACGTTTTTAAAGGAGATTAAAACAGAGTCCAACCTCCCTGATATCAAGCGCACTCATCACGATGGAAAAACCAATTTAAGTTTTGAACTTATTTCACATCATGATCTTAAAACATTATATTGGGGTGATTTGATTGGGTCATGTATGCATATTGGCGGAGCATCCGCAAAGTATGTCCTTAATGTTCTAAGAGATCCAAATGCAGGCCTTTATCTTATTAAAGATGCTACTCAAGTAAATGCACCTAAAGCTATAGGGTTGATTTATTCCTGGATTAATCCACAAACAAATAATCTTGTTTTTGACTCTATAGAAATTCTGGCTCAAGACAAAATTTCTGAATATTCTTCTAGCGTGGCGGCATTGTTGAGAGCAGTCTCAGACGAAATAACCATTACACAATCATCGCATGGTATTGATCGTATTATGGTAGGTCTTGGTGGATTAACGCAGATTGTGTTTAATAAAGGTATTGAAGCATCATTGAGCCCTGAAGTAAAACCTATTGTCGAAGGTCAAATTGCACAACATCGTGATTCTTTTTCTCAGTTTTGTTTAGCAGAAAGTCCAATATTTACTCGCAAAAAAGAAGAAATTATAGCAAGAGATCTGGGTAAAACCATGAAGATTTGGTTGGATTTATTGGGAACGAATTCTAAAAATCTTAATCTTTTTAAAAAAATATGTGATGAGGACTCAAGCGATGAAATTTTCGCCTTTCTCAAATATATGATGATGAATGACAATCCTCAGGCGGAACAATTTGGACTGAAACAGATTATTCAAGATCTGTTCAACACTTATGATCATCAGAAGAATTCTTTTTCTTTTAATCCAATAGGCCCAGGAAATAAGAAATCATTATTTCATTGGTTATTTGCTAAATGTTATGAAGATTATCAGCCTTTAATGCTGAGGCTTGCCGGGATGATGACTCAGCAGGATATTAATCATCCAGATAATGCTGGTGTGACGGCTGTTCATTTAGCAGCGTATTATGGTTACACTGATATTTTGAAGATTTTAATTCAGCGAGGGGGTAATCCTCATCTGAAAGATTTAAACAATAAAAGCGCTTTTGATTATGCACTTGAATACGACACAAAGCTCGAGACTATTTTTTTAAGTGGTTATAGCAAAAAAGAAAAAAATATTGGAGAAGAACATCTTACTTTACTTAAGCGAAGAAAAACCGATGTGCAAACATGGTTGAGCGATGTTTATCCAAGCGAAATGCCGGATTTATATGTTGAAAAACAGGGTCTTGTTCGTCATCCATCACAATTACTCTTTCAAATCAATCGAGGTTCCCCTGTCAGTGTAAAAGATCTTACAGATCACGACGATATGGATTTAGAGGATTTTTTTGACAGATTGAGTAAAAAAAAATAACAATCTAGCACGTTATTGTTTTGTTAAAGATACTAACATTCCCTTCGAATAACCGCTTTGAGTCAAGATATTGCAGCAAAAGATCTTCAGGTTGCGGGAAGATCGGGCGCAAAAAGAAGAAGCTGGACTACAATGGCTTTAGTGATTTAGTAGCTGAAGTAGATTAAAGAGTTGCTCTGTTTTTTAATTTAACATAGGTTAAAAGTTAAGCCATTATTTTATTTTTTATATGAAAATATTATTTCACAGCGTATCTGCTTTAAGAGATAATAGTCAAAATAAAATAAATATATTTTTTTTAATATGCCGATTATCAATTTAGCTTTACTTGAAACTCTCAATCAATTAGATAGGTTAGAGGATCTTTCTGCTGAAGACTTAAGCGATTTGAAAGAGAGAGTTTTCCATGATACGCTTTTTAATTCTTTATCGTCGGTTCAAAGATTTTTAAAGGATGAGTTGGATTTTTCTACAGATATCCATACTGAAAGATTATCTCTTCAAAAAGAGCGTGGCCATACTTGGCTGTGTCAGCGTGCTCCCATTCCTCAAGGTTTGTGGGGCATTAAAGAAACCTTGCACAGTGTTGTTTGTTATTTGAACACAAAGGGATTGATTACCTTAAAACATACAATGTCTAACAAACGCTCTGTAGGACAAAAAAACCTTAGCGAGATCTTTAATCCCAGTAATCTATCAAATATAACGCTAGACCCTTTTAGGACTCAGGTTCCATTATCAGTGATCATTGAAGAAGAAACAGATTATCAACGATTAAAATTTCTAAGATACTATTTAATGAAAGGTGCTTTAAATCTTATACAAAGTGATTTTGAGACCTTTATTCAGGCACAATCCAAAGCATTTCAAGAAAAACGTCGTACTAAAATTGCGGGTACTTATTTAGGTCATTTGAAAGAAAGCTTGCTTTCTGGTAGTGATCGTCGTGAAGGATCGCTAGGCTATAAAAATTATCCTGTCATTTTTTTTCAATACGTACGGTATTGTGAAGTAGAAAATGATTGGCATTTATTACTCGATTCTTTTTATGATAATGCAAAAGCGCATTCTGAAGAAATCGATATTGATGAAAATGAAGATCCTACAAGATCTAATGATTATACTTGTTTTGCTGGCGCGGCTGAACGAGTGTGTCTTGTTTGTGATGGTTTATCACGATCCCTTAACGAGGAGGTTTTAACAATATACCGGCGTTATGCCATTGCTCTTGAAGATCTTTTCAAAGGGAGCTTGGAGGAGAGTAATCAATTTTATAAAAGCTTATTACTTGCTAGTTATTATGGACAGTATTCTGTTAAAGAAAAAGAATCTGTAGCCGTTTCATCGTCTTTTATGGCAAATGAGCATCCTATGACAGAAGAGATTTATGCTTTACTCTCCACCCATACGCCACTCTTAGCTAAAAAGATCATCAAAAAAAGACAGCGGTTATTCGTTGATTCCTTAGGTCTTAAAGATGTTTTATCATTGCTTGTTGAATCGGATTTAACGTTACCTGAAGGACTAGAAAATCAACTGTTAGAGAATGAATTTTTTGTTGTGAATTATAAAGAGAGAGGATGGGTCAATAAGATTAATCCTGATTTTTTTCGTAAGAACGTTCATGCGAACGAATTACTCTTAATGGAGATATTAGAACCTTACGAACACGATCTGCGTAAGGCTTTATTAAAAGATCGTTTAAAAACTGTTTTAGGCTTTGAACGATCTTCGAAATTAGTTTTACAGGCGGCTGTGAATGAAGAAATCTGTCTTCCTGCTTTACTAGAAAAAAGATTATTGGACTTAGGCATTTTAGAAAAGATAGTGATTCCCGATCTTGACATTGATCCTGATGAAGAACGAGATATTGCTAACTTTGCAGAACTCATAGATGCTTTATCTGAAGAAAGTGAATTGCCGCAATCTTTGTTACTCCTGGCTTTGTTTGAGCAAGCTTATCATCGTCAACGAGTTGAAGATCAATCATGGACAGATTATATTGTGTCATCATCTCAATCAATAGCGTGTAAAGCACGCCATGAGAAAAAAGGATATCAGTCGCTGATCTCTTGTTCTGAGATCTCAACTTATGGATTATCTGCTCTTTCCGAAAATCATATTATTGAGATGGAAGAACAAATTGTTAATCAATGGTGCCATCAATCCAATTTAAATATACGATTAAATTTACCGACATTAGCATTAGTAAACAAAGAGAGACTGACTCAATTGAAAAAAATTTATTTGAGATTAGATTCTCTTGAATATGATGATCTTAATAGCAGCGATATTCTTGATTACTGTGATGGAGATATTTTAGAAGCTCTTTATATCGATAATGAGCTTCCTTCAGATCAGCTCAATGATTTATTAGTAAAATCAATAGATCGTCCACATACAGGATTGATAGGGGTTATTCTAAAAACAGAAAATGAAGACTTTTCTTTTCAGATTAATGATATTTTTGAGTTAGCGCGCGATGCTTTTCATGTTGATAAAAAAGAGTTAGCACTTTTCTTATTAACTGAATTTTCAAAGATACGTTATGGCACGAAAGAGAATTTGCTTTGTGCTCATATTCGCCGTAAACAGATTCATGTTGCAGAGCTTCTTTTAGAGCTAGGCTGCATTCCAGACCCGATTGATTTTGATGACAAAACAGCTTTAGGTATTGCCTTAGATGTGAAGAGCATCGCAGGTGTTAAAGCTCTTTTAAAACATGGCGCCGATCCTGATATCAAGTCAGCAGATGATTACCCTGTGCATTTGGCTGCTCAACACACTTCAAAGCAACTTATGTGTTTGCTTGACTTATTTCAGGCGGATTTAAATGTGGAAGATGACAACGGAAACACGCCACTGATGATAGCGATCAAGGATCATAACACCCAAGTCATTGATTTTCTTTTAGAGAGAAAAGTTAAGCTTGATCATCGTAATCTTGATGGTGAAAATGTTTTAACATTAGCACTTAAAGCGGGATTAGATTATTACGCAACTGAATTTTACCGTCAGGGCGTTAAATTAAAAGAGAAAAGATACGCCAAACAGGAAAGCTTAACCGTTTTTTATGCAATAGAGAACGGGTGTAAAGATTTTATTAATATCTTAATTGAGCAAGGTTATGATTTTTCACACGTCAATGATAACGGCCATAGCAGTTTAGTTGTAGCGATTTTGAATAATCAATTAGAAATTGCTTCATCTTTCATTCAAGCTGGCATTGATTTAGATCAATATCATGGTTGCATCAATACTCCTGTTATGGCTGCTTTCACTATAGGGGAGTTTGGAGTCCTGCGCCAACTTGTCGATAAACACGTTGATTTAAATATTGTAAGACAAGATGGGCATACATTGCTCACGTTAGCTATTGAGTCAGAGAGTAAAGACGTTGTTGATATATGCCTTAAACATCAAGAGCACTCAAGAAAAACCTTGCGTCGAGGACAAAAAAATCCTCTTATGCTAGGTATTAAGATAGATAATCCAGGTATTGTCGATAGTCTTCTTAAAAAAATAGATTTAGATGACTATAGTCAAATAAATCTTGTTTTATACGCTCTTGAAAATGATGCTGTTTATTCTTTATTTTGTTTGCTAGAGGCTGGGCATGCTCTTGATCTGAACAATGCTCATCAATCCTGTTGTTTTAAGGTTATGATCAGCAATGATCCGGTACGATTCTTTTTAGTTATGAAAGAATCAATACCCGAATTAAGTGATCAGCTAGTTTTAGCATTAGTTGAGTTTTTTAGGCCATACAACACTTTTTTAGATCAAGATGATCAATTATATCTTGCCTGTATTACTGGCGATCAATCATTATTAACCGCCGATCTTCAAGCCATGATGATCTCTCATGAAAGCAATCTTTTAAATTTAGCGCAGCGCTTTAAGCAAGACAATATTTATAATTTCCTTAGTAAAAAGATAGATGAAATAAAGCGAACTGATAAAAAAAGATCGTTGACTGAAAGCTTAGAATCTTCAATTCCCCTTTGGCCTACTGGATTGAATTTATCCAGCACGTCGAAAAAGCAAAAGAATCAGTCTAAGCCCTCTATGAGCAATGCATGATAATATCATTCCTTTATACATGGATTGAACAAAACACGTGCGCAATCCTTTTCGTTTAAGGGAAGGTCAAGCGCGCCCTGCTCTTTGTTTAAGCTCTTGTTATCGATCGTTTTTAACACTTGATAAGATCAAATCAGTTGATTTACATTTCGTAACTATATTATATTTTTTATAAATCAAGCTAAAACTTTTGTGAGGTAATAGAGCAGATGCGGTGTCAGATGCATGATCTTGGGTCTAAAACCGGGGCTGAATTGTCTGCGGCTTTTTGTGATCTACCAGAAGGCGTGACAACACTTGATTTAAGCTGGAGTGATATTGGCCATAGTAAAACCGCACCTGAATTAGCTGAGGCATTCAGTGCCCTACCAGCGGGAGTGTCTACAGTGATTTTAAAAAATACTGATCTTAGCAATAAAACCGGGGCTGAATTGGCTGAGATCTTTGGGGCTCTATCAGCGGGCGTGAGGACCATTCATTTAGCTGGTAATTATCTTGGCACTAAAACTGAGAGTGAATTGATTGAAGTTTTTAGGGCTCTACCAGCTGGCGTGACGATACTCAATTTAGATCGTAATTATCTTAGCGAAAAAAGAGGGGCTGAATTGGCTGAGGTCTTTAAGGCTCTACCAGCGGGCGTGAGGACACTTCATTTAGCTGGTAATGATCTTGGCCGTAAAACTGAGGGTGAATTAGCAGAGGCTTTTATGGCTATACCAGAGGGTGTGACAACTCTTGATTTAGCTGGTAATGATCTTGGTAGTAAAACTGCGGGTGAATTGACTGAGGTCTTTAGGGCTCTACCAGAGGGCGTGACCACACTGATTTTAAAGAATAATGATCTTAGCAATAAAACCGGGGCTGAATTGGCTGAGGTATTCAATGCCCTACCAGCGAGCGTTGGGACACTTGATTTAAGCTACAATAACCTTAACCGTAAAACCGGGGCTGAATTGGCCGAGGCTTTTGGTGCAGTACCAGAAAATGTTACAAGCCTTGATTTGAGTTATAATCATTTTGGCTTTTCTCTCTTAGGGTCTGAATTGGCTGAGGCTTTTGGTGCACTACCAGAAAATATTACAAGCCTTGATTTGAGTTATAATCATTTTGGCTTTTCTCACTTAGGGGCTCAAGAGGATGAGATGACTACACTTCATTTTAGTTGTGATTTTTTTAGTCTCAAAAGAGCCCCGGAGTTAATTCAAATTTTTTCTGCAGTCCCAAGAAGTCTCACTACACTGATTATTAAGGGAAATAATCTTGGCCGCTACAGCTGTGATGACCTTCGTCTTTTTATTCAATCCATGCCCTCTGCTGTAAGATTTAAAATTGATGGTAAAATCGCGCTTTCGCGAGCCTTACCAGTCTTATATTCTCTTACTCTCAACTCTGCAGGAGTTGGTGACAGTGCATGCGTTCAGGTCCTAGGGAATACAGCCTTATTACACATGGTGTTATCTTTTCTTGAGCCAGCAGCTCAGCATAGAATGACTGCCTATAAAAATCTGCTTTTATCGAAGATCCCTGCCTATGTTTCTAGAGTAAGCAAGATAACCGCGATGAGACTGACATGAGTTCATTCAGTGCAGCAAAAAAGCCTTATTTGCGTAACAGTTGAGAACTCGATTTTGCATGATTTTCCGACATGTATCGGATTGTGAACGATAGTTCTTGAAAGGCTATCATAATGGACTATGCTTAGTAAAAATATATTAAATTTTATGAAGCTCTTACTTAAGTCATTATTAATAATTGTTTTTTTATCTACAATGCTTATTGTGATTTCGATTTATTCATTTTCACAGCCATCTCTAAAAATTATTTATCATGAAATAAAAGCTATGGGACCAATTTGGGTTTTTGAATATAAGAAGTTACGCTGTTTATCTTTTGTTGAGCCCGGGCAAGTCACTCAAACATGTTTAGATTTAAATTCCCCTTTGAAACTTGTATATGGTTATCAACAGATTATTACCGCTTCTACACTTGCAATACAAACTCCAAAATCTATCTGTGTTGTTGGTTTAGGGGGCGGCACTCTGCCTCAAGCTTTGCGTACTCTTTACCCTCAAGCAATGATTGATGTCGTTGAAGTTAATCGAGATGTTTTAGATTGTGCAAAACAGTATTTTAATTTTAAGCCTTGCGAGCGTCTTAAGGTGATTATTGGTGATGGTGTTGAGTACTTTCAAAATATTTCTGCTGATCAGCGTTATGATATGGTCGTGATGGATGCATTTGATGCGATCTATATTCCACCAGCTTTCTTAACAGAGTCTTTTGTGGAAAGTGTCTATAATCACCTCAATGAAGATGGCGTTGTTTTTGTTAATACTTTTAAGGGTTCTAAGTTTTATGAGCGTGAAATGGAATTATACCAGCATGTTTTTGGATCACTCTATCAACCAGAAATGCCTACTACTTTTGATGATGGCAATCGGATTCTTATGGCAGTGAAAGGCAAAATTTTGCCTTATAAAAACTCACTCTATTTTTCAGGATTGCGTCAGCAGCAGCTCGAAGCCATCGGTATTAATGTTGATAGAGCGTTGAGCTGTGTTAAGCAGCTCGAGCCACTTAACGGCCATTATCAATACTAGTGACATACTTATTTTGACTCATATTCAAGCTATTAATTTTTTTTAGCAATGTAATGGTGCTAGATCTCGTTTCAGGGCTATTCTTAAAAAAGGATAACGTATAAAAAAAAGTCATGGATGTATCGCAGAGAAAAAATATCATTATTTATGTTGTGACTGTTTTTTGTATATTGTTTTTATCTATCATATCTTATCAATATGTCGCCTCTTCTTCCAAAAAAAAAGCCTCAGGACCTGCTGCGTTACAAGTCTCTGTTATGCAACCAAAACAATTAGATGTCCCAATCTATTTGCATGCTTTAGGCACAATAACCCCTGCAGCGACTGTTCAGATTAAAAGCCAAGTTCATGGTAAAATTCTTAAAATTCCTTATCAAGATGGGAGCTATGTGCATGAAGGAGATATTATTGCTTTTATAAATGATGAGCCTTATAAAGCACAGGTCGAGCTTTATCAAGGACAATTAGAACGTGATGAAGCACTTTTATCAACAGCACAACAAGACCTGAAACGTTATCAAAAATTAATCACCCAGTCAGCCATTGCTCAACAGCAATTAGATACTCAGCTACAGCTGGTTCTTCAGCTTCAAGGATCGGTTAATGCCGATAAAGGAGCATTAAAAGCTGCGCAGATTAATCTTAATAATTGCGTTATACGAGCGCCTGTTGAAGGTTTTTTAGGATTAAAAGCTGTTGATACTGGTAATATCATTACCGCCAATAATAATACGATCTTTATACTCAATACAATCGATCCGATGATGACTGTTTTTTCTTTGCCAGAAGACAAGTTGTCTGTTATGCAGGAACAATCTATACACAAGCCTAACTTTTCTATACAGTTACTTGATAAATACAAAAAAAACATGATTGCTGAAACTAAAATCTTTTTTTTAAATAATCAAATTGATGTTTCCACAGGGACCTTTAAAGTAAAAGCACAATTTGTTAATAATGAAAAAAAACTTTTTGCTCATCAATTTGTTCATGTCAGAATTTTGATTGATATTCATAAGAACGCTTTAATCATTCCAACAGCAGCCCTCTCTTTTGGTAAAAAAGAGCATAGTGTTTATTGCCTACAAGAAGATGGGACAACGATAAAAAAAATTAAGGTAAAAATCGGCGAATTTATTGATAACAATGTGGTTATTGAAGAGGGAATAACATTAAATGATAAGGTTATTACTACGAGTACTGAACAATTAAGAGATGGTCTGAAAGTTAGAGTCAAGGCTGCTTTGTCATGAATATTTCCACTCATTTTATTTTAAGACCCAGAGCAACATCTTTATTAATGTTGGCTATTGTTTTTTGTGGTTATCTTGCCTATCAATTTTTACCAGTTGCAGCCTTGCCTGAAGTTGAATATCCTACGATACGGATTATGACGGTTTATCCTGGCTCTAGCCCGGAAGTGACAGCAGCATTAATCACTGCGCCTTTAGAACGACAATGTGGTCAAATTCCTGGATTGCAGCAGATGACCTCGAGTAGTTCAATGGGGTTGTCATTGATCACCCTTCAATTTTCCCTTACACGTCAAATTGATATCGCGGAACAGGATGTACAAGCAGCGATTAATGCTGCCAGAAATTATTTACCTAACGACTTAACAAGACCACCTGTTTACAGCAAAGTTAATCCAGCCGATCCACCTATTATCAGTTTGGCTTTAACTTCCGATCATTTTGATTTAACAGAATTAACAGATTATGCAGAAACACATTTGATTCAGAAAATTTCACAAATTAGTGGCGTTGGTCTTGTGAGCACAAGCGGGTCACAACGACGTTCTATTAGGATTCAAGTTAACCCTTTAGCCTTAAGCAGCAAAGGATTAACGCTGGAAAACATTCGCCACATCATTAATCAAGAAAATGTCAATCAAGCCAAAGGAACATTAACGACCTCGGGATTATCTTACATTATCGATAGTAATGATCAGCTCTTAACAACCAATGAGTATAAAAAACTGATTATCGGTTATGTGAATGGATCGGCGTTAAGATTGGAAGATGTCGCTGATGTTGTTGACGGTCCGGAGAATATGAAACAAGCCGCTTGGCTTGATCACAAGCCGGCTATTATTTTAAATATTCAAAAACAGCCGGGAGCCAATGTCATTCATGTTGTTGATGATATAAAGAAATTTATTTTCAAAACTCTAGGATCTGTTCCTCCATCTATGACGATAACTCTTCTCAATGATCGTACTGAAACGATTCGATCATCTATAGGAAATGCTAAAATTGAAATGTTATTGGCCTTGGTCTTTGTTGTCGTTGTTATTTATTGTTTTTTAGGAAATATCATAACAACAGTTATTCCCAGCCTTGCTATTCCTATTGCGTTAATAGGAACACTTGCTGTGATGTATTTTTTTAATTTTAGTGTTAATAATCTTACAATTATGGCCATGACTGTAGCTGCAGGTTTTGTTATTGATGATGGTATTGTGATGATAGAGAATATCACGCGTTACATAGAAAAAGGGGAGAAGCCTATTGATGCGGCAATAAAAGGATCGAAAGAAATGACCTTTACAATCGTGTCATTAACATTGTCTTTAATCGCTGTGCTGATCCCTCTTTTTTTTATGCAAGATGTTATAGGACGGTTATTTAGAGAATTCGCCTACACTTTAACAGCAACAATTATCATCTCTCTTTTTGTTGCGTTAACCTTGATCCCTATGTTATGCGCACAGTTGTTAAAAAAACAGGAAAAAGAAAATAAACAGCTGCAATCAGTTATTGCTCAATATGCTGGTACATTGCAATGGACTTTTGGGCATCAACGGTTGATATTGTGTTTAACAGGTGTCATTGTGCTTCTAACATGTTTATTAGCCTATCTCGTACCAAAAGGATTTTTTCCCCAACAAGATATTGGTCTTATCCAAGTGATCACCGAAGTGCCTGGTAGTGCTTCCTTTGCTGTCCTACAACAGCGTCAGCAAGAGCTTGCTAAGATAATCATTGAACATCCTGCAGTCGATCGTGTTGTTTCTTTTATTGGTGTTGATGGAATGAATAGCACCTCTCATCGCGGTCGTTTTCAAGTGATGCTAAAGACACAGGATAAGCGTCGTCAATCAATCGCGCATGTTATGGAAGATCTGAATCAAAAAGCGAAAAGCGTTGAAGGTATCAGTGCTTATTTTCAATCTACGCAAGATATTGTCCTTGATAATCGGATAAGTAAAAACCAATATCAACTGACCGTGTCGGCGCAACAAGAGTCAACTGTTGAGTACTGGACGCAGAAATTGATTGATAAACTCTCAATATCACCAATCATGAATAATGTTAGTAGTGATAATCAATCATCAGGGCTACAAACCCGTCTTTACATTGATAGAGATATAGCCGCATATCTAGGCATTACCATGAGTGATATCAATAATGTGCTTTACGATGCTTTTGGACAACGACAAATATCCACTCTTTATACTCAATTTAATCAATATTTTGTTATTATGGAGATTTTGCCGGTCTTGCAAGGAACACTTGACCATCTGTATTTAAAAAATACGGCAGGAGATCCTATTCCTTTAAGTCTTATGATTAAGACTCAACAAGAAACAGTCCCACTGGCTTTTACCCGACAAAATCAATTTCCTGTCAGTACAATTTCCTTTAATTTGAATGAAGGATATTCGCTTAGCCAAGCTCTTGAAGCAATAGAGATGATACGCCACACACTCGAAGTTCCTTCTTCTGTTGAAGTCACACTAGAAGGATTAAGTAGCATTTTTAAAAAATCATTGTCTCATCAGTTGTGGCTCTGTTTAGCAGCAGTTGTCGTAGTCTATTTAGTTTTGGGTATGCTTTATGAAAGTTATATTCATCCTTTAATTATTTTATCAACATTGCCTCCTGCTACTTTTGGTGCATTATTAACCTTATTTTTGACCAAAACAGAACTCTCCATAGTAGCGTTAATTGGGATTATTCTCTTAATTGGTATTGTTATGAAAAACGCCATTATCATGATCGATTTTGCGTTAACTTTAGAAAGACAAGAAGCCAAAACACCTCAAGATGCTATTTATGAGGCATGCTTATTGCGCTTTCGGCCGATTATTATGACAACGGCTACAGCCCTTTTGGGCAGTATACCATTACTCTTTAATGGTGTTGGTTGTGAGCTAAGACAACCTCTGGGTTTGGTGATTATAGGAGGACTCATTGTCAGTCAAGTTTTGACCTTATACACCATACCTGCTATCTATTTGTTTTTTAATAAATTATCTAAAATAACAATTTCTGCACAGAGCAGTGTGGCTGTCTAATGGTTATGTCGTCTCTTTTTATTAAGCGCCCGATTGGAACAGTATTATTAATCATAGGAGTTATTTTTTCTGGGATTATTGCCTTTAATAGCTTGCCAGTAGCATCATTACCTCAAATAGAATTCCCGACAATCAGCATACAAACAGCACTGCCAGGCGCAAGCCCTGAAATTATGGCCAGTACTGTCGCAACGCCATTGGAACATTATGTAGGAACGATTGCTGGAATTACTCAAATGACCTCGACAAGTACACAAGGAGCAGTCCAATTAAATGTTCAATTTGATTTATCCCGCCGCATTGATGCAGCTGCTCGTGATGTACAAGCAGCTATTAATGCAGCTCAAACTCAATTGCCAGATAATCTTCTTACAATGCCGACTTATCGCAAAGTCAATCCGGCTGATGCACCTATATTAATTTTAGGAATGACTTCTGATAGTTATACTTCAGGTCAACTGTATGATTTGGGATCAACATTAATTGCACAAAATTTATCTCGATTAGATGGGGTAGGGCGAGTTTTGCTGGGCGGGGGTTCTATGCCTGCTCTTCGTATTGAACTTAATCCTTATTTACTGCATCAGTATGGATTAAGCATAGACTATGTTAGAACGATGCTGGCTCAAAATAATATTTTTATGCCTAAAGGTCAATTAGTATCCAATAATACATCATTTGAGTTAGCAACAAACGATCAGCTTTTTTCTGTTGAAGATTATGAGTCTTTGGTGATTTATAAAAATAATAATCATTGTATCAGACTGAAAGATATTGCTTCTATTAAAAATTCCGTAGAGGATGAAAAAACAGTAGGACTGATCAATGGTAAGCCCGGGATTACCCTCATTATTTTTAAAGAGCCTGGTGCAAATGTTATTAACACAGCTAAACAGATAAAAAAAACATTACTTGATCTTAACAAGATCATTCCTAGTGATATTGATTTGAAGATGATGATTGATCGCACCACAACAATTCAAGCTTCATTAGTTGATATTGAATTTACACTTGTTTTTTCAATTGTGCTCGTTGTTGCTGTTATTTATCTTTTTTTTAAACATCTGCCTTCAACACTGATTCCTGCCATTACTATCCCACTGTCCTTGTGCGGCACTCTGTGCGTGATGTATCTCTTGGGTTTTAGTTTAAACAATTTATCTTTAATGGCTTTAACAATTGCTACTGGATTTATTATTGATGATGCGGTGGTTGTTGTGGAAAACATTATTAGACATCTTGAGCGTCATGAAAGCCCTGTGCAAGCAGCGCTTAAAGGAAGCCAAGAAGTAGGTTTTACTATTTTTTGTATTAGCCTTTCATTAGTTGCCGTTTTTGTTCCAATTTTATTAATGCCAGGTATAGTAGGTCGTTTAATTAATGAGTTTGCAGTGACTTTAGTGGTTGCTATTTTGACCTCAATGCTTATTTCATTAACCATAACTCCAATGCTATGCGCTTTCTTTTTAAAAAACATCAACGTTGTCGCGGTTGATAAAAACAACTTGTATCTTTTCTATGAAAAGTCATTGTTATGGGTGATTAATCATCCTAATCTCATGGTGTTGCTCACTATCATAGTCATAGTTCTTAATGTTTTTTTATTTAAAATTATTCCAAAAGGTATTTTCCCTACTCAAGATACCGGGCGTATCACCGGACTGATTCAAGGTCGTCAAAATATTCCCTTTCATGAAATGAAAAATCTTTTAAAAAATTATGTTGATATTATATTGAGCGATGATGGAGTTGATTCTGTCGTTGCTTTTGCAGGGGGTGGCACGAGAACACTCAATCAAGGCAATCTTTATATTGGATTAAAACCACTATCGGAAAGAAAAATCTCCTCAGAGACTATTATTAATCGATTACGCAAAGAATTAAAGGCTGTAGGAGACGGTCATCTTTATTTACAATCTGCGCAAGATCTTTCAATTGGTAGTCGTGTTGGTGCTGCACAATATCAATATACATTAAGAGCGTTCGATTTAAATACATTACAGTCAGCAGAAAGCAGTCTTTTTAATAAACTCGGAAAGATCCCCGGTGTTCTTGATTTAAATACCGATCAGCTAAAAAATGGAACTCAGATTTATACCGCTATTGATAGAGATAGAGCAGCTACGCTTGGGGTGAATGTTGCCACCATAGATCGAGCTTTATATGATGCTTTTGGGCAGAGAAAAGTATCAACGAACTATTATAAAAACAATCAATATAATGTTGTTATGGAAGTCGATCCTGCTTTCTCAGCAGACGAAGATATGATGAATTATCTTTATGTTAAAAGTATGTTTGGCTCATTGGTCCCTTTATCCCTCTGTACCGACAAAAATATTCAGTCAACTCTTTTAGCTGTTAATCATCAAGGACAATTTCCTGCTGCAACATTTTCTTTTAATTTAGCGAAAGGATATTCTTTGAGCAATGTGACCGAGGCGTTTAATGAAGCGTTTAACTCTTTATCTTTTGAACCAGGTTCCTTAAGTGCTAATTTTCAGGGGACTGCTCAAGCTTTTGAAGATCTTGCAAAAAAAGAAGGATATTTATTTTTTGCAGCTTTAGTCACAGTCTATTTTATCTTAGGGATGTTATATGAAAATCTTATTCATCCTCTTACCATATTGTCGACATTACCTTCCGCTGGTGTTGGCGCTTTATTAGCATTGATTTTTACACGCTCTGAATTAAATATCATGGCGTTGATGGGCCTGATACTCCTCATAGGTATTGTTCAGAAAAATGCGATTATGATCATTGATGTTGCCCTTCATTTGCAGCGCTTTGACGGGAAAGACCCCAAAGAGGCTATTTATGAAGCTTGTTTGTTAAGAATTCGACCTATTCTTATGACAAGCATGGCAACATTATTAAGTGCTATCCCTTTAGCTCTTGGGGAAGGAATGGGTTCAGAGCTTCGTCAGCCTCTTGGTATTAGTATTATTGGAGGGTTAGTCTTAAGTCAGGTTATTACCCTTTATACAACGCCAGCTATCTATTTGTTTTTTGATTCTTTATCTAAAAAACGTATAGCGCATTAATTTATTATCAACATGAACGATCGCTCAGCAATATTAAAATCTTGCTTGAGATTAAATCTGATGATATGTTAGAGACCATTATTATCAATGTAATAAATAACTTTTTCTAATCGTAACATTAATGTAACAATATTAATTAATATATTCAGCCCACTCTTTTTTACCTTAATGAGTCAAAGAGTTAAGTGCATTTTCTTCATCTACAAGGATTGTTGCCGTGTCTATATTCTCTCATGATTTTTATATTCGTTCATTCTCAAGTTTAAATTTGACTGACCGATCATTAGTGGGAGGGAAGAATGCTTCACTCGGTGAGTTGACAAGACATTTAAATTTCATTGCGCTCACTCCGGATGGATTTGCATTAACAACTCATTTTTTCCATGATCTCTTAGCTGATAATGGCTTGGATATTCAATTTAAAGAGCTTTTATCAACACTCAAAGCAACTGTAAATGATGATGACCTTGAAATTGTCGCGAAAAATTTCAGCGATATGATAGGTCAAATTAAATTTACCGATAAGTTTCTTGCCATATTACTTCAAGCTTATGAACATTTAGATACAGGCAATCAAGAATATTATGCTGTGAGGTCATCAAGCATTGATGAAGATAACAATCAGTTTTCATTTGCTGGACAACATGACACGTTTTTAGGTATTCGAGGATTTTCTGCGATTACTCATGCGATTTTGAATGTATATGCTTCACTTTTTAATGTTCGATCGTTACGTTATCGATTAGCTCATGGGTTGCCATTAAAAACTGAATTTTCGGTAGGAGTTCAGAAAATGGCTTACGATCTGCATATGTGTTCTGGAGTTATTTTTACAGCCGATCCCGAAACTCACGAACAAGACTTAATGGTGATTTCATCAAGTTATGGTTTAGGCGAAGGAATTGTTTCAGGACAGGTCAATCCCGATGAGTTCTTAATATATAAAAAGAATTGTTTAAAAAAAGAAATTAATCCTATTTTAAAAAGAATACTTGGATCGAAAGAGCATTATATTACCCTCTCTCGGCAAAAAATTGTCAAAAAGAAAGTCTTACCTGCTTTAAAATCTCAATTTTCACTCAATGATCGTGAACTCATTGAATTAGCTCGTATAGGCATCGCCATTGAAGATCACTATGGCACGCCCATGGATATCGAGTGGGCTAAGATCAATGATACTTTTACTATCTTACAAGCCCGCCCCATGACAAGAATTCCTATACAAAAGCAAAGTAGCATACTTACATCTTATGTGATTAATGATAAAGGACCTTTGCTTCTCCAGGGATATGCTGTAGGTCATGCTATTGTCTCTGGCAGAGTCACAGTGATTAACGACGCTAGTCAGTTAGTTCGTATTAAAAAGGGAGATATTCTGGTTACTACCATGACCGATATGAGCTGGGAATCAGTATTGCCCAAAGTGGCAGGGATCGTGACTAATAAAGGTGGACGGACTTGTCATGCCGCGATTGTGTCTAGAGAGTTAGGCATACCGACTATTGTAGGGACAGAGCGAGCAACAGAGATCTTAGAAGACGGAATGCTCATCACCTTGGATTGCTCGCAAGGATCGGAAGGGTTCATTTATCAAGGATCATGCTCTTATGACGTTATTAAAGAGGATGCCCCTGTTTTTGATAAGCTGCCAGTGGATTTATTACTGAATATCTCTAAGCCATCACAAGCCTTTAAGTTTGCGAAATTACCATCAAATGGTGTTGGCTTAACAAGAATGGAATTTATTATTAACAATACTATTAAAATACATCCTTGTGCGTTACTTCAGCTAGAGAATATGCCCAACACATTACAAAATAAAATCAAAAAGCTCATCGCTGGATATGCAACTCCAGAAGAATTCTATATTGCAAAACTTACTGAAGGCATAGGAACTATTGCTGCTGCCTTTCATCCCCGAATGGTTGTTGTTAGATTCTCAGACTTGAAATCAAATGAATATCGCCGATTAATCGGTGGATCTTATTTTGAAACATTCGAAGAAAATCCTATGTTGGGCTATCGAGGTGCAGCGCGTTATGTTTCAAAAGAGTTTCAGGACGCCTTTCAGCTTGAGTGTGAAGCAATAAAAAGAGCACGCACTCATATGGGTTTGAAGAATATTTGGGTCATGATTCCTTTTGTGAGAACTGTTGAGGAATTAAAGAAAACTTTATCTTTAATGGAATCTTACGGTTTAATACGAGGAAAAGATGATCTTAAAGTCTTGGTGAATTGCGAACTTCCCGCAAATATTATGATGGTTGAAGAGTTTTTAGAACTTGTTGACGGGTATTCAGTGGGCTCAAATGATTTAACCCAGTTAACTTTGGGTATTGATCGTGATGCGGGGAGGGAAGTCTTGCTTTCATCTTTTGATGAACGCAATCCTGCTGTCCTTAGACAGTTAGCCTATATGCTTGGTAAGGCTCATGCCATGGGTAAGTATATAGGAATCTGTGGACAAGGGCCTTCTGATCATTATGATTTTGCAAAATTTTTGATTCAGCATAATATCACGAGTCTTTCTTTAAATCCCGATAAATTTTTTGAAACTGTGAAAAACATTATCAAAGACCCTGATCTTTAACGGAAAAAGTAATCTCTAGATTCTAGTTGCACAATCTTTTTTAAGTGCTTTTTGCATATATTTATTATATTGAGCGATAACAGTTAAAGGCTTAATTTTTGGATTAAGATAAGATAAACAATGATGCATTAATTCAAAAGAGAAGGAAGTTGTATTTTTGACCAAAGTAATAAAAGGAAGCATGGCTCGTGTTGCGTCTGTTTCACCATTATATCTTAAATTGAAACAAATATGTTTTGGTAATGCAGATAAACAATCATCTTTTGAGCAAGCAGACTTTTTTTCTTCAAACAGCATATTATGCTGCAAATTGACGGAATGAATGCGTAGTGCGCTGAGCGTGTCTTTTAATTCAGCAGGAGACATTAACCCAAAATTATTATGTTGTAAATCGATAGTTTTTATGCTTTGCGACATCATCGAAAAATCTTTCATTAAATCAGCTGGTTTTTTAAATCCAAAGCCATTGGATGCTAAAGATAGAGTGGTAATTTTTGGTGGAAAAAGAGGTAAAGCATATTCAGTGGATTGATCAAAAAATTTCAATAGATAAAGACTATTATTGTTCAAATTCAATGATATTAGATGAGATGGCAACAAAGAAAAAGCCGCGGTTAATTCAAAAGCTGTATTATGATGAAGATCATTCCAAGATAAATCAAGAGTTTTGAGTTTACAAGGTAATCTAGAAAAAATTTTACCTAAATCAGCGCCAGTTTTGTTACCAAGACGATTACCGCTTAAGTTCAGTGTTAACAGGAAAGGTGAGAGCACAGATAAAACATTCATTAATCCAAGACCACTCAGCTCATCAAGAGAATTTCTTCTCAAATCAAGGTGTATCACCGTGGCTGGAAAAGCAGAGAAAATTTTCATCAATTCATGTTTTGGTCTTTTACCAAGATTATTATCTCTTAAATCAACTCTCTTAATGTGAGGCGGCAGCATAAAAAAAGCTCGAGTTAATGTATTAACACTAGATATGATTTGTCCATTATCATCAATAAGCTGCATTATAAGATGACTCGTACCTGCAGGTATAGACCGTATAGCCTCAATAAGATTGTCGGTGGCTTTATGAGAAATGTGATAAATTGTCATGAGTTAAGATCTTTGGTGTACAAATAATAAAGTTTTTGAGATGGCGCAATAGTCTAAACAAAGAAGTATTACGAGGAGTCGATAGGACAAAATAACCATCATCATGAATTATAACATTAAAAATTTAAAAACCAAGTTTTTTTAATTAAAAAAAACACTCAATACTCTTTATCTTTAAAGAAAACACGTGCGCAATCCTTTTCGTTCTACGATCATTGACTATGACAACAATAGCGTGCATAATCACTTTTATGTCAAAATAACAGATCTTAATGGATTGAGATGCTTCTCAAGATTGGACAGCTACACGCGTTGATCAATTTGGATATATCAACGCTGGGTCAATCTAAAGTCAAAAGGCACTTCCTAGCTGATTTTAAAAATCAATTTATTAATTTTATTCAAGATAAGCGCTGTTTTTCTCAAGAAAAAACAATCATGAATACTTCAGCAGACCTTTTTAATCAAAAACTATACCTTCAAAGCGGATGAGCCGATCTGCTGGGACACAGCAGTTGTGTTAAGATCACCCCTGAATCTAGAGTTGCCGACCCCAAAACTGCTTCAGCGAAAGATCGTCAGATTGTTGATCATGGGTCGCAAGAAGCCTCCATGAGCTTAGGGGTTGGGTTGTCAGTCACGTATCAATATAAAAGGATTGTTAGTCATATGGAATTGGAAGATTTAATACTTGGACAAGAAATTAATAAAGGCATAAAAGGCAAAATTGTTTGCTCTCACGATATTATTCAACGGCAACAAATGCCCTTTATCACTCCTGTTAATAGGCAGGAAAAAATTAGTCTTTTTGGCAATGAGCGCGTGTCAGAGTATCTCAGATATACTCAATACACAAAAATCATTCGTCATATCGTTGAGCAAGAATCTAAGAAAATTTTAACTCAATCTTCTGTATTTTCTAGAAATTTAACTATAACACAGTTCGGGTGTGGTGAATGCCAAGAATTAGCCAGCCTTACTTTATGGGAGCTGAGTAAAAGAGGTCGACGTGATCTGGTTTTTATTGCCCTTTCTAGCCCCCCTTACGTTTATGCAGAGCATCCTCATCCGTACATACATTGCTTGACGCTACTGGGTTACAGGCAAAGCTATGGATTAACCCCAGGAGGTCTTTTAAAGCTTAATCAACTCCCTGATAATGTCGTGGCTATAGATTCTTATCTTAATTATGTTGGACCAGCTTGCAGTTATTTAGAAGATAATCAATCTTATTTAAGGACATTTGCCTATGATAGAATCGAAGTGGTTGATGTCTTTAGCGAACAACATGAAAGAAATGTCCCTATTATCGAGGAAAATATACAAAAACTTTTAGAGAGTCCTGTTATTCAAAAAATAGTCCCCCATGAGTTCTCAGTTTTAAAGAGAGATAGATTTTCTTTAGAAGACCTTGAACCTCACGATGAAATACCACTGATTTCATTATTAAATCAGAATGTTAAATTGCATTTTGATTGGGGTCATAAAAAATCTTTGGTTCACGCTTATACAACTTTGCATAATAAAGAAGAAAAAGATCAAGCTTTAGTTATTAGAAAACAATTAAAAACAGGTTTTTTTTATAAAAAAGATGAACAACAGCTATTCGCTCTGCATGAGATCAACAATCAAGAAACTGTCTTGCCTCAAGAAATTCATGAGGCTTTATTAAAATCGACTCAAAAACGTCCTGAATAATAAACAGACTGCTTTGTTGTTTTGGCTAAAAGAGATTTCATGTGGTCTTGGATGATGTTGCTTAGAAAATAGCGCAAAGAGTTGCTAACATTTAATAACAATTGTGGTAATTTCTTCTTACGGTTTATTCAAGGAATAATGATGCATAAGCCCATAAACCAAACCTCACATAATCAGTTGATGCTTGGAGCTCTTGGAATTGTTTATGGTGACATTGGCACTAGCCCTCTTTATGCTTTGAAAAGTTGTTTTATTATCAGTGGCCTTCAAGCAGACCAGCCAGTTGTTATGGGGGTTCTCTCTTTATTTATTTGGGCGCTGATCCTTATTGTGACTGTCAAATATATTGGTTTAGTTTTGAGCATGGATCATCATGGCGAAGGCGGTGTTTTATCATTGGCTACTCTAGTGGCATCTCGACACAAACATCGTCGCTTAGCAATGACGTTAGGAGTTATTGCTACTACATTGTATTTCGGAGATGGAGTGATTACTCCAGCTATTTCAGTGATAAGCGCTGTAGAGGGTCTTAATGTGCTTCATGATGGATTAACGAGCTATGTTATCCCTATTGCTTTTTTGATTTTGACAGCGCTGTTTTCTATTCAGCATTTCGGTAGTGAGCGTATTAGCTATTATTTCAGTCCTGTAATGGTCATATGGTTTTCAATGCTTTTTTTATTAGGCGCTTATCAGATTTATCAAGAACCTTCTATTCTTCAAGCTGTTCATCCTTGGTATGCATTGAGTTTTTTATTAAATTACTCTTGGATCGGCTTATCGGTATTGGGTGGGGTGATCTTAGTCGTTACCGGGGCTGAAACTCTTTATGCTGATTTAGGACATTTTGGTTGCAAGCCTATTCAGCTCTCTTGGCTGTATATAGTCTTTCCTTCTCTTGTTGTTAATTATTTAGGGCAAGGCGCTTTAATACTCCGATCGCCTCAAGCGCTTGAGAATCCATTTTATTTAATGGCCCCGTCATTCTTATTGACCCCATTAATCGTGTTAGCCACATGCGCTACAATTATTGCTAGTCAATCTGTTTTGTCAGGAGTTTTTTCCCTGACTTATCAGTCTATGCAATTAAGTTATTTACCACGCATGAAAGTTGTCAATACCTCAGAAGAAATCAAGGGTCAGATTTATATTCAAAAAATCAATTGGCTGCTTTACTTTTTAACAATAATGACTATCGCTATTTTTCGTTCTTCAGAAAATATGGCTACATCTTACGGATTAAGTACAGCTAGCGTTATGTTTATTACAACGTTCTTAATTTCTTTGATAGCTCATGATTCGTGGAAATGGAATACATTATTTTTAATATTTGTTTTTACTCCTTTTTTTTTATTGGATGGAATTTTTCTTCTCACAAATTTACTAAAGTTTTTTGAAGGTGCTTGGTTTTTTCTGATTTTATCAGGATTTTTTTATGCAACAATTGAGATTTGGAGAAAAGGGAAAAAATCTCTAGAGTATCAAAAAATAGTGATTCATGCGCCAACAAGAGATTTTATTGCCAATCATTTAAAGACTCACCCTCATCGTATCCCTAAAACAGCCATATTCTTGTGTCGTAGCAGTGAAAAAACACCCAATATTTTAGCAGTCAACCTTCACCATAATATTTACCTTCATCAAAAAATTATTTTCTTTTCTTTTGTGATATTAGAAGTTCCTTATAGTCAGAAAGAAAGATTTTTTTATGAAGATTTAGGAAATAATGTGTTTAGGGTTATCGCTTCTTATGGTTTTAAAGAAACACCCGATATGAATCACGCTTTGCATTGGTTAAAAATTCATGGCTATATTGAGATAAAAGAAGAGTATTCAATTTTTTTCGGAAGAAGCGTGCCTGTCAAAACCAAAGCAAAAACATTAACTGGTCTTGCTGAAAACTTTTATATACAACTCGATTATCTTTCGCAAAATATTGTCGATTCTTATAAAATACCTTATCAACATGTGATTGAGCTTGGAATAAGATATGGTATTTGAGGACTCTGATGAACATATTAAGACACAAACCACAAGGTCAGTTTTAGCTTAATAGCTAAAACATCGCTACAAAACACATAGTGACACTACCCTGCTTCTTCATGGACGGGTAGGTTGCATTGCATCTTCATAGCCACATTCATTGTTAACTTGCATTTAATAATTCAATGAATCCATTCAATAAAAAAGTAATATATGCTAAATTTTGCAACATTATTAAAAAAATTTATTTATGATGAAAATAGTTTGCATGACTCAATTACATCTTGTATCTGCTGGTTTACAAGCCTCAACAAGCACGCATCAAAATTCTTTTAAAGACCAAGAGGAGATTAATAATCAAGATATAATGAGCTTGGCCTTTCAAGTTGGGTTGTGTATTTTTAATATCTTTGTGGTTATCAATGCTCATGAAAAAGAAAAAAAAGCACGCTACCAAGATGAGTTGAACAAAGAAAAAAATTCTCATTAATGCCATCAAAAGAATCATGAGCGAGCTAGTTGGAAAGTCTTACACAATACTGAGCATTATGAATCAACTTTTTAAGAATGGAGTTGTTATGGCTGTAAAAGGAACTGAGCATAGCCATCACGTCAGCAGATTCATATTCCTATAACACCTGCGTTACTCAAAGATACTCAAATTGATTATCATCGGTCAATCAATGATGATTGATTGCAAATACTAAAATATGAGAGAATCTTTTTTTGTATTTTGAATAATAGCAAACTTGATTATACTTAATACTACGCTATTTATTTTTTGATTTTTTTATAAAGGGTGATATATGCTGGCTTATTTAAGGTTTCTTGTTGGGTTCATTCCTTTTTTAACAAAACAGTCTGCTTCATTCCAACATACTAAGATCTCTTTGTATCAAGCTCCTCGAACGTTCCATCTTTTTGATAACAATCAAAATGTGATTGATGATTCGCAAAACAAAACTGAGAGTTCTTTTCTATCTTCTTCATCAAATATGAGCCCCGAGAAAATTTATTTAAGTAATAAGTGGGTTAAGCAGCAATTTGCTAGCATTTTTAATTCAACAGTTAATAAACCAGCGCAAGCTTCAGTATCGATTTTTATTAAAGATGAAGTTAAACATCCTGATGATCATGATGAGCAAGCACTTTTAGACAATATTAGGCGTCATTTCGATAATCAAAAAAAGATTAAATATCTTCAACAGTATGGCATGAGGGATTATGCACGCATTGCGGAAAGACGCGCTCCTTCTGTAAATGATTTTATCAAAACATCAATCTGTGAAGAACACATAGAGGTTCGTCACTTAGGATCTCTTCTTCAAGCCGTGCGTTATGGTAAAACGCCACTTGTAAGAGAAATCTTAGAGTATAATGATTTTACAGAATTTTATGATCAACAAGGCTATTCAGCATTACATTTAGCTGTCAAATTACAACATGAATCAATCGTTAAGTTACTCTTAGAAGCAGGGGCTTATCTTTCATCAACAAATAAAGATGGATACTCAGTTTTGCATACAGCGATTCTTGGTAACAATCCCAAGATTTTGAAGATGATTTTTCTGTATTTGGAAAAAAAACCCAATCAACATCTTATTCATTCAGTCACAAAAGATGGTTGTGAAACACCATTACATTGCGCTGCACGTGTGCATAATATTGACACGATCAAGACATTACTTGCCTTGGGGTCCTCTGTAAAAATGAAAGATGCTCAAGGACGCATAGCCTTAATGACAGCATCTTCCCATGGATATTTCAATAACGTTGCTCAACTTATCAGCGCCGGATCTTCATTAGAAGATCAAGATAGCAACGGAATGACATCGTTGTT
>RFNU01000220.1 GCA_009927065.1 bacterium
ATTCAGGGGACAGCAGCCATTTCAGGGAGCGATGTTCATGTAGATAAACATGGGTCGCAAGAAGTATGTCACAACGATAGCAATAAATACGAGATGAGGAGGAAACGAGAATAGGCAGTTGAAAAACTGAAAGCTATCCCTACTGAAATAATAAAATCAGTTTCTCGTGTATTGAAATGAGCAGTGTAACCTATGTAGAAGTTGAAACCGCTATCAATGAGTTGTTGAAAATAAAAAAAGCCTTAACCCTAGCAAATATTAGGCAGCAGTTGGGCGATAGAGGATCGATGACAACATTATCTAAGTATTTACAGCAATGGAAAAACTCTAAATTTTTAGACAGGATTCCTACTCAAACTATTGCTGAACCTGCCCCTGATCAAATTATGTCGGCAGTTCAAACAGTTTGGCATCAAATGATTGGTCATGGACAAGAACAATTAGCTAAATTACAAGAAGAATTTTCAACTCAAGAAGCTCAATGGGTTGTGCAAGAAAATGAGCTCCAGATCCACATTCAAGAACTCACTGAAGCTTTGCAAAAAGAAAGAGATGCACATACTTTTTTAAAGGAAGAATCGCATCATCTCGAAAAAAATTACCAAAAATTACAACAGGATAATGCGCGTCTTGATGAAGCTTTAAAAAAAGAACAACACTATCTGAAAGAATGTCAACAACAATTTCAAGAAATGAAAGTTGTTTTAGAACAAAACTATACAATACGATTTCAAGAGCTGCTGAAAATTGTTGATGAAACGAAAAAAGTAGCACGCAGTGAAGTTGATAATCTGAAAGTTTTATTAGAGCAGCAGCGTCATGAGCATTTAGTTGCGCTCGATCGTCTAACAGTGGAACATCGCCAACTCCTTATCCTACACCAGCAACAAAAAACACAGGAAGAGTTGACGCAAGCGTGGGGCGCGATGACTCAAGAGTTAAAAGGACAAATGAACTTTTTAACAGAAAATCAAAATCAAGTGCTACAATCAGCTCAACATGTTTATCAAAATTTTATTGAGCAACAACAACGATTTTTAAAGATGCAGCATCATATTAATTTTTATCAAAAACAAAGGATACGCTTTTCTTAAAATATTTTTTCTACTAGTCTATAAGTAGCGTAATATTTTTATTGGAGTCACATGCGTTGGATTGCTGGCCAGCTTGTCAAATGGTTAACAAAGCATGAGGTCAATAAAGAACAATATTTTTGTGACTTTGACAGAATTAAAAATGAAATTCGACCATGTGATGTTTTGTTAATTGAAGGTGGTAATTTAATTGCTCGTGTTATCCAGCAGGTGACATTAAGCCCTTGGTCTCATGCCGCATTATATTTAGGACGGCCTTCAGATATTAAAAATAGTGCATTGAAAGAAAAAATATTATCTTTGCCTTGGGTTGAACCTAATACGCAAATTTTAATAGAAGGGTATATTGGTCAAGGTACTGTTCTTAATCCGCTAGAATATTATAGGTCATATAACATTCGTATTTGTCGCCCACGAGGCTTATTACGATCAGATGCTACAGCCGTCATAGAAGCCTCGTTAGCCCAGCTAGGCACCCCTTACGATCTTATGCAAGTTCTAGATTTAGCAAGATTTTTATTACCATGGTCTTTTATTCCCAAGCGCTGGCGATCTAGCCTGTTTTATTATAAAGCAGGCTTGCAAACCAAAACAGTTTGTTCAACGATGATAGCTAGCGCTTTTGATCACGTTAAGTTTCCTATTTTACCCTTAATCCGTGTGAATCGGTATGGAACAATCGAGTTATATCAAAGGAATCCAAAATTATACACACCTAAGGATTTTGATTACTCGCCTTATTTTGAAATTATTAAATTTCCATACGTTACCAATTATGAAATGCATTCCTATCGAAAACTTCCTTGGAATAAAGACGGGTTTATTGCTAATGATCTAGAAATTTTTAATCCTAATGACCCAGAGACTTTACATAAAGGTCATAATAAAACATCATTGATGATTGAAAGCTTGAGAAATTTAGCAAAACCAACACTCAAGTGGCTAGGTTATTCTAGTCAAGATGAAGCAAATCCCCAACAAGATAAGAATGACATTAAAAAATAAAAAATTAATCAGCTTTTGTTTTCCCTTATTTATGAGTCATGCAATTTTAATGTTGAAATATCTCCATCACACCTAATCATGTTCACTGAAGCTCCTCCCAATTCTCTATTGATTCTTGAGATTCATTCTTATTGAGAAAAAAACTGTGATCATACACTGATAAATAAAAAGATAAAATCGCCGATACATTTAATACATTGATTTATTAAGGTATTTCATGCGTTTTCAACGTCGGCAAATGACACTATTTTCACATTTGAACAAATCTACTGATACAAAAGCATATAAAGCCATTCAAGTTGAGGATAAAAAAAACGATTCAGAAAGTTTGGACGTTGTTGATTCTTACCTCAAAGATATTAATAAATATCCTCTTTTAACAAAAGAAGAAGAGGTGCATTATACAAAACTGGCACAACAAGGGGATCGCATTGCTCGAGATCGGATCTTACACGCTAATTTGCGTTTAGTAGTGCGTATTGCTCGTCGTTATCTCAAAAGTGGCTTGTCTTTTTTAGATATGGTCGAGGAAGGCAATATGGGATTAATGCATGCGTTAGAAAAATTTGAACCTGATTTAGGTTATCGTTTTCCAACCTATGCTGCCTGGTGGATTCAACAAGATATTGAGCGAGCTATTATGAATCAAGCAAGAATAGTGCGCCTTCCTGTTCATATTCAAAAACAATTAAATCAATGCAAACGAGCTTGTAATAGTTTAAGTTTAGATATGGATCAAAATCCTTCTTTTGAAAAAATTGCACATCATCTAGGAAAAGATCGAAAAAGCATTGAAGACGTTATGTCATATAATAGGTCTGCGGTTTCGTTCGATGCACCTTTAGAAGCCAATACTGAGAAATCTATAGCAGAGAGCCTCCATGATCATGAGTATGAAGAACCGATTCTATCTTTAGAAAGAGAAGCAGCATTAACAGAGCTAGAGTTAGGGTTAAAAATGCTCTCGCCTATTGAATTTGAGATTGTCATAAGACGTTTTGGTTTTATGGGCTATAACCCTATGACATTACAAGAAGTAGCTCATGATACCGGCTTTACCTCTGAACGTGTTCGTCAAATACAGTTGAGAGCTATTAAATTTTTAAGCCAACAGTTTAAAGATCAATAACGTTTTTTTGATTGATCATGATCGTGAATATAAAAGCAGTGAATGATGATTGATCAGATTATTCATCACTCACTGTTTCAAGTTCTTCAGCATTAATAGGGAGATGAGTTAAAGAGTTTATTAAGTCATTGAGTTGAGAAAAAGCATTTTTTAAAGAACGAACTTCTTTTGTTAACGCTGTTGATTTTTTTTCCAATTGACTCGATTTTTCTGAAAGCTCATTGGCGCTTTTCGCGATTTCTTCAAAAATCGCTAATCTCTGAAATCGGTGTTGATCTAAATGAGCATCAATCAAGAATTTTTTCATCATACTCAGTAACCAAAATAATGTCTGTGGTGAGCAAAGTAATACGCGAGACTTCTGTGCAAATTGAGTGATATCATCGAGTTCAATAATACGGGTAAACAGCCCGTCAGAAGGAACAAACATAATAGCATAATCAGTTGTTAATCCTGCAATAATATATTTTTCAGAAATATCAGAGATGTTTTTCTTTATCACTTGAACAAAATCTTTTAGATATTCTTGTTGTGTTGGATTATTAATTACAAGTTTAAAAGTTTGTAAGGGAAATTTTGAATCTATAGGTATTTTAGGCATATTCTCGCCCATGCTCAACAAACAATCGACACGAGTACCATTGGGTAATGTTTCTTGAAATTGTACCCATGATGCAGGATAAAGTGACTTGATAAGATTTTCTAAATGCATTTCACCAAATTTGCCTTTTAAAGCACTATTATCAAGGACTTTTGCTAGCTGGTGGATTTTATGTGTTAATTCTTGCACTTGGGATTGCCATTGATCTAAACCGTTAAAGCGATTAATCAGATCGTTAAAAACACCTTGTGTTTGCAATTGATTTTTTGAGACTTGCTCTTGAGTTTCTTTATGCACTTTCTGGAAAGATTCATGAATAAGAGATTGAGACTGTTGAGATAAATTCTGAAATGTATTGTTTAATGACTCTGATGATTGAAAGAGTTGTTGCGACAAATGATAGTAATGATGTTCAGGAGAAGCATTTTTTGCCTGCATTAATAATGTTTGTAAATGATAGTGTTGTTTTATAACAAAGTACATTAAGATACAAAAAAGTAATGAGGCCGTAAGAATAAAAGTATAAATCACAATAATAAATATTTTTTCTTTATTTTAAAGCCTTTCTCTTGATAATCCAAGAAAAAACTAGTTGTCATCAATGACAACTAGAAAAATATTAGAATTCCTCTTTTTTGGCCGCTAAAATAGGATGTTCTGTTTTTTTCAGATAAGGATTATTGCTCAAAGTTGGAATTTCTTCACAAAAACTATCTAAGCCACTAATCATCTTAGAAAAATAATTATAAGCGTGCTCACCGGCCTGAGTTAAGTTAAAAGAACGAGTTGAGCGTCGTAGTAACTGCACTTGTAAAAACTTTTCTAATTCTCTTATTTGTTTGCTTACTGCTGGAGCTGATAATCCCAAAGAATCTGCTGCTTTAGAAAAAGAGCCTAGATCCACGATCCGAATAAATGATACCAGCTTTAGCAAATGAATCAGCATATATACGTCCTTTCTTTATTGTATAGCGAGGCTATTGTACAACAATGAATCATTAATTTTTATTAACATTTGGCTAAATATATTTTTTTTATACCGGTATTTATATGAAGTAGCTTTGTGTATAATGTGTGTCCGTTTTTAGATCGTGTGATCTTGTTTTGTTTCTTCGGGCGGGATGAGTAAACATAAAAATTGTCGTTGCTCTTCACGCAAGATATTAATCATGCGACATGCAGCCTCGTAGGGTTGCCATTCAAACGAACATTGGCGCTCTAAAGCCCATAATGTCCACTCATGAAATAAATGACTTTTAATAGGATGATTTGTTCCGATCACGAATAACAGACCAGCGTCAAGAGGATATGATTTCAAATATTCATGATAATCATTGATATCAATCAGAGGCTGACAACTGCTTGGCGTTAATAAATGAGGGCCTTTTCTATAAGATCCCAGGTACTCAAAGCCAAAACTATCATAAGAGGCAATACCTTCGTTACGGAGAAGATTTTCGTCAAAATTCATGATGGTAAAAAGTAATGAATTTAATAAGAGACTAACAAAAAAACTCCTAAGCGGCAACAGCAGTCAAAAATTTAAAGCTATCGTTTTTTATTGACAGAGTGAACGACCTGCCTATTTTTTCAGTGTCTTGTAACATAATCATGTAGGGGAGGGGAGTTCACTCCCCGCTGTGAAGAGCTGATCGTGGTGATGGATACAGATCTATCAGGAGTATCCTAACGCGATAAGCACTTTTGCGTTAAATCACATGTTCTAAAATTTCATTTTCCATTAAACAGAGCTGGGCACGAACCCCCATATCTTGATGAGTAATCCATTGTTGGATAGAAGGCACAAAAATTCCTTTAAGGAAAAAAGATAATTGCTGCTTTTTTTGAAACTCTTCAATCATAAACTCACCAATAAACAAACATTCTTCTTTTTCACAAGCAGTAATGATTTCTTCGGGGTGATCAACAAAGAAAAAAAGAGATTTTATACTTTGAGTCGGAGTTTTTAATAATAATTGCAGATGGTTTTGCTCTTCTCCCATGATTTTTGCATAATCTAATGTTGCATATAAACCAAAACAGGGACGTTCAAAGCCTTTACCATAAGGCTCGAGAGAAAATTCAAGTTGTAAAAAAAAGTTAACCGTGTGCTCAATCTTATTTGATAAAATGCCATCAAAAGTAAAATCATTTTTTTCAATTCTATTTGACGTTTTATGAGCAATAAAATTGTTAGCCTCTTGTTTAAAAAGATTAAAATCATCAACGGCAATACATAGACCAGCTGCTTGATGATGGCCACCATATCGCTTGAGTAATGCGGGATTTTTTATAGCAATACTATCGAGTAGCTCTCTTAAAGAAATATAATCGGGGCTTCGAGCTGAGCCGCTTAAAAAACCGGCTTCATGATGTTGAGAGAAAATGATTGATACTTTTTTGTATTGAGATAAAAGTCGACTAGCCGTTACTCCGTGAATACCATGATGACCTTGAGCACCTAAATTAACAATCAGTCCAGGTGATTGATGATCTCTAGCTTCATTCATTAAACTATTGGTGAGTATCATTTGCTGTTTTTGCAAATAACGGCGTTGCTGATTCGTTTGAATCAGTTCAGCCAAGCGTTCTTGCGCAGTGACTGTATCTTCTGAAAGTAAAAAGTTCACACCATTAAGAGCATTGAAGAGTCTTCCATCTGCATTAATAAGAGGAATTAATTTAAAAATTAAAAAATCAGAATTGACAAAATCTCTAAAAGTTTGTCGCAATACGCGCCAACAGGGACGGTATTGATCTCGAATAGCCTTTAATCCATAACGTACAACGATTCGATTATTAATACTGTTTTTTAATGAAACGCAGTCAGACATTGTGCCTATAGCAACAAAATCTAAAGAATCAATCATTGAGCGCAGTGTAATATTATGTTGCGTCTGCCAACGATTACGTACAGCGGCCATCACAAACCAAGCAACAAAACAACCTGCAATATTTTTATCAGGGAAAGGGCATAAAGGTTGATTGGGATTAATCACGGCATGAGCATCTGATGGGACGCCGATTTCAGGTACAGTATGATGGTCAGTGACGATAACATCTATACCATGAGAGGATAGCTCTTTAATGGTGTTATGATCTGATGAGCCGCAATCAGCTGTGATCATCACTGCAGGCAGAATATCACCAGCGATAATGCGCTCACAAAGTTTTTTACTGACACCATACCCTTCTTCTGTTCTGTGACCAATATATGTCAATAAACGATCTTCAGGATGATTGAATATTTTGAGAAGATTCCATGTTAATACTGCGCATGCAGTCTGTCCATCACAATCATGATCGCTCAAAATACCGATAACTTCTTTATTATCTAAAGCTTTTATTATACGTGCTACAGCTTTTTCAATATTTAGCAGTGTAAATGGATTATCAAGAGAGCGCACTGTAGGATTGTCAAAAAAATCATGACGTTCAATGCCACGAATGTTAAGTAAATGCTTGGCTAATTGGGCTGAGGATGTGCAAGGAATATTTGTCGAAGAGCGACTTATTAGTTTCATTAAAAAAATCCGTGATAGTAAGCATTAATTCTTTAAAGACAGGCTTTATGTCTATAAAGAATACGGAAAATTGATTGTAGAAGCAAGAATACTTCGTAGTGACATTCTTTCGCCACTAAATTGCACAGGCAATGCTGTATCCCTGTATATCGGCTCATCCGATTGCTCGGATGTTTCGTCTCGCATTGATATCTCTACAGAAAATGTTTTGTCGATCAGCCGATCCTATAAAGTCTCGTACTCCATCTCCACTCAAATGTTTTACAAAATTTTTAAATAGTAAATTCCGCGAGTTTTGTTAAAAAACTCAGTTGTTTTGTGAACTACCCGCCCATGAACGGGCGGGGTATCGCACCATCTCGGGATGTGCTTGTGATAGTCGCAACTCAAGCGGCTTTTAGTTATAATAAAGACATGTTTTTATAATAAATAAAGTTAATTATAGTGATCAAACAAGACATTTTGAATTTTATCGAGAGCCACTTAAACCATTATAAACAGCTTTGGGGGTATCTTTGACGCCCAAAAAATAGAATGGCGCCTTTTAGAGCTTGAACAGATGTTACAAGTGAGTGATCTTTGGCTCGATCCTGATAAAGCGAAAACACTTCAACAAGAAAAAAATCTTTTAGATGAGCAAATGAGACCTTTTCGGCACTTAAAGCAATCATTAGATGATCTACAAGCTTTAGTTGATCTGATAGATGATCAAGCTGATAGTGAATTAGCACAAGAAGCTGATTTATTGATGAACGGTGTTAAACAGCTTATTGCTGATATTGAATTTAAAAAAATGTTTACACATCAATTCGATTCTGGGAATGCTTTTATTGAAATTCAATCAGGATCTGGTGGTACAGAAGCTCAAGATTGGGCGGACATGCTTTGGCGTATGTATCGTCGGTGGTGTGAGAAAAAAGGTTTTGAGGTTGAATTACTTGATTATAGCCCAGGTGATGTAGCAGGTATTAAGGGGGTCACCTTCAAAATTACCGGATCTTATGCTTATGGATTATTAAGAACAGAAACAGGAGTACATCGTCTTGTCCGGAAATCTCCTTTTGACTCAGGGAACCGTAGACATACATCTTTTGCTGCAATTTTTGTAACACCAGAGCTAGATGATACTATAGAAGTCCAGATTAATCCTGCTGATTTACGAATTGATACGTATCGAGCATCTGGCGCTGGTGGACAGCATGTTAATAGAACAGATTCTGCTGTTCGTATTACACATCATCCAACAGGTATTGTGGTGCAATGTCAAAGTGATCGTTCTCAGCATAAAAATAAGGCTCAAGCCATGAAGCAATTGCAAGCCAAACTCTATGAGTTAGAAGAACAAAAGAAAAAAGATCAGGTAGCGCAACTTGAGGGTCAAAAAAGTGATATTACTTGGGGCGCTCAAGTACGCTCTTATATCCTTGATGATGCACGCGTCAAAGATCTACGTACTCAGTATGAAACAACAAATACTCAAGCCATGCTTAATGGCGAACTTCTTGATGATTTTATAGAAGCAAGCCTGCTTAAAGGGGTTTGATTGGTGAAATCACCTTAGTAAATTAATATATGATAAAGGAAAATATAGCGTGAATCAGCAAGAATTAGATCGTGAACATTCAGCAGAACGTTCTGAATCACAAGAATATCATCATCGTGTTGCTAAGCTTAAAGCCTTAGAACAGCAAGGCCAAGCCTATCCGAATGATATTAAAGTTACTCATTTTTGTGGTGACTTACAGCAACAGTTTGAACATGAATCTCCAACTGAAGAGCAATATTTTGCTTTAGCAGGGCGCATTTTATTCAAACGCATGTTAGGAAAAGCTATTTTTTTAACGATTCAAGACATGACTGGTCGTATACAACTTTATGCGAGGGTTCAAGAGCTGGGAGAAGAAGCTTTTGAACATATCAAAACATTAGATGTTGGTGATTTTATTGGGGCTGAAGGATTTTTGTTCAGAACAAGAACTCAAGAACTGACCGTGCACTTACTCCAGTATAGACTTGTTACAAAAGCTTTAAGACCATTGCCGGATAAGTTCCATGGGCTGAGTGATCAAGAGTTAAAATATCGCCAACGATATGTTGATTTAATTGTTACTGAAAAATCTCGAGCAACCTTTCAATTGCGATCGCAAGTTATTACGTTTTTACGTACCTTTTTGACTCAAAAACGGTTTTTAGAGGTTGAAACCCCCATGATGCATTCTATCCCTGGTGGTGCTAATGCACGTCCTTTTGTAACGCATCATAATGCGTTGGATATGTCTTTATACTTACGTATCGCTCCTGAGCTTTATTTAAAAAGATTAGTTGTTGGTGGTTTTGAGCGTGTTTTTGAAATCAATCGTAATTTTAGGAATGAAGGGTTGTCAGCCCGTCACAATCCTGAATTTACAATGATAGAGTTTTATCAAGCGTATGCTACTCATAAAGACATGATGGATTTAACACAAGAATTTTTTACCGCGTTGGTTAAAGAGTTCCCTCAATTCGCTGAAATTCGTGTTAACGATCAGATTGTTTACTTAGATAAACCGATTGCTCGACTCAGTTTAAGCGACACTCTATGTTCTTTTGATGGACTCAGTCGCCAGCAAGTCCAAGATCAGCGCTTTTTAGCTGAAAAACTGGGCCGTCCACAAGAGAGTTCTAAACCGATAGGTATGTTACAATTCGCTTACTTTGAAGAGTTTATTGAGCATAGAGTTATTCAACCTTTATTTGTAACAGATTATCCCGTGGAAGTCTCCCCATTAGCTCGTCGCAGTGATAGTAACCCCGAGGTAACAGAACGCTTTGAACTCTTTATTGCTGGCCGTGAAATTGCTAATGGATTCTCTGAGTTAAACGATCCGTTTGATCAAGCTGCCCGCTTTCTTGCACAAGCCCAAGCAAAAGAAGAGGGTGATGATGAAGCGATGTTTTACGATGAAGACTATATCCAAGCTTTAGAGTACGGAATGCCCCCTACCGCAGGTCAAGGGATTGGTATTGATCGTTTGATTATGTTGCTCACCGAAAGTAGCTCTATTAAAGATGTTATTTTGTTTCCAACATTAAAATTGAAGCAATAAGTCATGAAATTAAATACCGTGTTATTTACAGGTAAAAATTTACGCCAATTTTTACAAGCGTATACAACATCATGCTGGGCTGATCAATCAGTTTCAGCGCAATGGACGGCCTTTTTAAATGCTAAAGGAAGAGTAGTGACTATTGCTTACATTAAGTTAATGGATGAAAACGCTGCTTATGGGGTGATTCCTTTAGCAATAACACCAATGTTGCTTGCTCATTTAAAGCCTTACTTGCCTTTTGCTAGGGTAGCGTTTAGTCAAGCTGAACACGAACTAGCGTGTAGTTGGAGTATCACTCAACCAACGCCCTGGTTGAGTGAGCAACATACTGATCACTTTACTGCGCATGATTTGTCGCTCGATGTTTTGGGTTATCTTTCCTTTAAGAAAGGATGTTATTTAGGTCAAGAAATAGTCGCAAGAATGCATGCGCGTATTACTGCACACAAGCATCGATTGGTTCTCATAGCGAGTCAAAAGCTTCCGTCAGACATAGATCTTTTATATCAAAGTAACAGCCTGAGTTTAAGTGTCTTATCAAGAGATCTGTTTATGTCTTTAACCGATTGTCAAGTATGGGATAATATCCAAACAGCGTAATGTGATAAATCATGCCATTAAGGCAGCCTCTTGCTTTCAAGCTATGCCACAATGGGGTATAGCTTGTATAATCAACAATCAACAGTTTCTGTCTTTGAGTATTAATCATCTTTGTGTCAAGATTGATAGCAATAAATCCTCTTTTATTAGCGATAATAATGCTATCAATAAGACAAAATAGCATAAAAAATAGACTGATTATTGTCCAAATAAAACCAAAATTATAACAACATAAAACACATAAGATGATAGGTTCTAAGATGAAAATTTGACCATAGAACATCTAATAAAAAACCTCACAATAATCGTTTCAAATCTATTTATTTCAAGAAGTTACTGTGATAATCTAATCACAGTAGGTTAAAGGCTAAAAAACGGAGTTGCTCATGGATAGTTTCGTCATTAAGGATATATTTTGTCATCAACGTCTTCGTAGACTAGATTCTGCACAGACTGCTAAGCGTAGCATAACTGTTAACGAATCTAACGATACTAATTTTTCAAAATTGCTGGAAAGTATATCTAAAGCCTTACCTTTAACTCATAACGAAAAACGTCCATTACAAAATGAAGTAGTAGAGCAACCAGATAATATCACGGTTCATTAATGCTCTTATGATGATAAATAAGGTGATTTATTATGAATACAAAAAAGCGCTTGCATTTCTCTTTAACAGCTCAAGCGATTGTAAGTGATTTTTTTCATGATCTTTCTCCTTTTTTTACAGGTGATATAAAGAGATTGTTTGTTTCTTATCTTAAGGCACACAATACAAATAACATCTTGACTTATTGGCAGCGTTCTTTGATCAACAACTTTTTTGAAAAGAAATTTTTTGATAATCAATCTCACTTACCTGAATTCAAAAAGGGTTTTCACGATGTCTATCGATTACAAAAAGAATGGATTCAGGTACACAATCTTCTTTTAAATTACTACACAACTTCTGGAAAAAAAATCGTAGAAGCTGAGGGTTTTTTTAATGTCAATGAATGTATTATGGGGAATCGACGAGAAGTTTATCGATCTTTTTTTCCACAACCAATCATGCCCTCATTTCATGAAACCTTTCAACGTTTATCAATAACAAATTTGAATGCACGATTAGTTTTAGAGCAGAAAAATCCCTCTTTAGTTTTTTCAACAAAACCCAAATTACCCATTCTGTCATTGTCAGATTCAATTTTATTTGGAAATACAAAAAAATTAGAAGAGATCACGTTGGTAGAAGAAAAGAAACGAGACGATAAAAAACATTCAATCAAACTTGTTTGTACAAAAAAAACATTCGCTTTTAATTAACGATTTGGAGTAATCATCATGGCTAAATATACTGTTACTTATCCTGATCCGACGGATCAAGCTCAATGGTCAACTTGGTTAAAAGAGCAATGGCAAGGTTATACTGAAGAAGAGAAATCTTTACAGCAACGCCAAGAAATTTTCAAAAAGCTATGGATGGATCAACAATTTAGAGAATCTCAATATTTCAATAATCTTTTTTTTAATGAATTAGCGCACAATCAACGTCTTTTACAAGAGAAACTCTTAGAAGAGAGGCTTGAACAGCAGTTAGAGCAAGAGTATTTGCAGCGCCATCCTGAACAACCTGTGCATCCACTAGAGAATGCCCGTTTTTATCAAGCCGTCAAAAATAGCATGTTCTCTCTTGAAGGATATTCACATGCTTTTATAGGCTACATGTGGGCCAATGGTATTTTAAGTGTTTCTCATGGATTAGGTTTATTACTTAAAGAGAGCTTAGAGTTGCACAATCAAATATGCGATACTTTATCTGTTGAAGATAATATTACAGTCAAGACTGCTTATTTACATGCGTTGCAACAGTTAGCAAGACAAGAGTTTGGATTGCAAGAAGAGGATTGTATTGATTTAGGACTTGTTTTGTATCCATTAGAAGAGTTTGAGGAGCAAGCTCGCCATGAGCTTGCGCAATTGCGTGCTGCATACCTGGATCCAGCATCATTTAGCTTGGCACTCAATGCTACGATAACAGCGCATGCCACAACAATCGCTCTTGATAGAATTCAGAGCGATCAAGCCAAAATTCAGTATGTTAATAATATTATTGACGCATTATCAGACCAAGAAATCAGCAATCAAACTGATCATCAACCTGGTGATATCCAGTCTTTAAAAGACATGATGAAATTATCTTTTAAGACTTCTCGTGTAGGTCAAACACTTGTTGATACAGAATCAGTAAGGGAACAAGAGTTACTTGGACTGCATCAACATCTTTTAGATCGTAGTAGACACTCCTTGTTGCCAGCATATTATACTGCATGTTCACATATGCAGGAGCTGTCTTTTGCAGGCAAGATGCATCCTGCTCTTAATAATGTTCCTAATTTATTTACCCCCGCATTTCGTGCGATTATGGGGGCGGGCAGCATGTACTGTGGAAATATTAAAAATTATGTTCTTGGTGATGAAGCTGAAAACATGATGAGTCATCAAAACTATCAACGTCATCTCCGTTCAACGCGCAGACGTGGTCAATAAATCATTTCTCTGAGGACATATCATCACGTGTGATATGTCCTATTTTTTTCTCTTTCTGAGCATTTTTTATCTTAAGCAGAACTTTCTCCATTAATAGAATGCCATAATTGCTCAATCCACGATCGTTGTCGTTGAATTAAACTTGCAACAATATGTTCTTGCATTTTTTGCTGATGAAAATAACGATCAGGTGGTATATTTTTATGATTTTTCGCTTTGTATATTTTTATTTTTTCTTTGAGCTCATAAATAAGTTCTTTGTCGTTTTCTTCTAAAGCTTTTAATAAATCGAAAGTGAGTGTCAATGATCGAGCAAGACAAGGTGATACCATCTTCATAGCCTTTTTGAGAAAACAATGCAAACAACGTGCCATTTTTTTCTTGTTATCAGATTTTATTGAACAAAACACGTGCGCAATCCTTTTCGTTCAAAGGGGTTTTGGTTCCACCAAGGCCTCAGGTT
>RFNU01000151.1 GCA_009927065.1 bacterium
CGTAGAGCGTGCTCAACGGAAAATACCTGTCCATTATGCTCGTAGAGCAACAGGCGGGCCGCAAGGCGCAATAGCACAACAACGATCTGATTTACCATTGAAAATCAATATGGCAGGGGTTATGCCGACTATTTTTGCATCGAGTTTGGTTTTAGCGCCATCGACATTGGCTCCATTCTTTGGTGTAAGCGGAAAAAGCAAAATTCTTTCGTTTATGCAGGAGAATTTATCTTCCGGTAAACCACTATTTATGGTACTCTTTACAGCTGCTGTTATATTATTTGCTTTTTACTATACCGCTGCTGTTTTTAATCCCAATGAAATTGCGGATAATCTCAAAAAATCAGGTGGTGTAATTCAAGGCATTCGTCCTGGCATCAGTACAGCTCATTATATTGATAAAATAATGACACGATTGACTTTGCTGGGTGCGCTATATATAGCATCTGTATCATTGTTGCCAGAAATATTAAATTATTTTGGTACCATTCCATTTTCCTTTGGCGGGACATCGTTATTGATTGTTGCTGTTGTTGTTATGGATTTTTTTACCCAGATTCAGACTCATTTGTTTTCAGCACAATATGAAAATGTCCTTAAACGTTACCAACCAAAAAAGAATAGGCTGGATTAAGCCTGTGATATAGAAGAATGTAGAGGTTGTTATATGAAAGTTAGAGCGTCCGTTAAAACTATATGCGGATCGTGTAAAGTTGTTCGTCGCAGAGGTATTGTTTTTATTCTCTGTAAAAAAAATCCACGCCATAAACAGCGTCAAGGCAAGTGTACTTAGTGAGGGTTCAATAAAATGGCACAAAGAGAAGTTCGTATCCAAGGGGTGAGCTTGCGATTAAAAAAACGCGTTCCAATATCTTTAACTGATATTTTTGGTATCGGAACAACAAGAGCGCTCCAAATTTGCAGTAGTGTGAATATTGATCTTAACACTAAGACAGTTGATTTAACTGATGATCAGGTCAAAGCAGTCAGCGCTGAAGTTGAGAAGTTTGTAGTAGAAGGTGAGCTTAGAAACTTGCTAAAACTCGAAAAGAAAAAATTAACAGATCGCAGAACGTATCGTGGTCTTAGACATTTGATGGGCTTGCCTATTAATTCAAGAACTCGTACTAATGCTAAAACATGCAAGCGCCATCGTGGCAGCAAGCGTGTGCTTGTTGATTTCAGCAAAGATAAAAAGAAATAATTTGTAGGTAATAGTGATGGCAGTAAAAACAAAAAGTGCAAAAAGCAAAACAGTCGTTGAGCATGCAAGAGTTTGTATTAAAGCAACATTTAATAATACTCTTGTGACTGTTACTGATCCAAAAGGTAACACGTTGACTCAAGAGATGGCGGGTACTTGTAATTTTAAAAATTCAAGAAAGAGTACTCCGCATGCTGCACAAATCGCAGCTTCTAAAGCATGTCAGCTAGCGAAAGAGATGTTTAAAGTAGAAACCGGAGAAATCCGTATTTGGGGTCCTGGTCCTGGTCGAGAAGCTGCAATTCGTGCTGCTTGCTCTGTTCTGAAGATTATTTCAATTTCTGATGTTACAGGCATTCCTTTTAATGGCACGACTCCACCTAACGAACGTCGTCAATAATTTATATCGAGGAACACCATGGCAAAGAATTCTTCTTCAAGAAAACCCCAATGTCGCGATGCTAGAAAGTTTCGTGACCTTACTATTTCTGGGATTAAAACAGTTTCGCTTAGTACTAAAGCGCGTAACGCTAATCCACCAGGTCAACATGGCCCTAACCGTAAAAAAGGTTCTGACTATGCCAATATGTTGGCCGAAAAACAAAAGTTACGTTTAATTCACGGTAATGTTAAAGAGCATCAATTCCGCCGTTTCTTTGAATTGGCGTCAAGAATGAAAGGTCAAACAAGTTTGAACTTATTACGTCTTCTTGAAATTCGTTTAGTAAACGTTATTTACAAAGCAGGTTTCGCTACTACCTTGGCTGAAGCTCGTCAACTTGTTGCTCATAGAGCAATTCAAGTTGCTCGCCCAGGTAAAGGTTTTGTAACTGTTGATTGCCCATCTTTTTTAGTCAAGGAAGGTTATGTTGTGGCATTAAGACCAAAGGCACGTGCTCAATCACGCGTCCTCAATGCTGTAGCTTCACATACTGAACAAGGTGTTGCGCTTTCATGGTTAAATATTAATCATCAAGAATTTAAAGCTGAAGTATCTCATCTGCCTGACAGAGAGCAACTTCCACAAAACATTAATGAAAACTTGATTATTGAACTGTATTCTAAATAATCTTAAATCGTGGGAGTTGCTTGTCATGAGTGTACATTTAAATTTATTAAAGCCAAATGAGATTAAGATTCAAAAGAAAGACGATTTTTGTTCTAAAGTAACCTTAGAGCCGTTAGAGAGAGGTTTTGGTCATACATTAGGACATGCTCTTCGTCGAATTCTTCTTTCATCATTAGTGGGCTCTTGTGTCACTGAAGTTGAAATTGATGGAGTTGAACACGAATTTGCTGCAATTGATGGTGTTTATGAAGATGTAATCAATATTCTATTGAACTTTAAAACAATTAATGTTGATTTAGGGCCATTGGATAATGTTTGGGTTGATTTCGACTTTAAAGGTCCAATGATCGTTAAAGCTGGTGATTTTCAATATCCTGCCTCAATAAAAGTTTCTAATCCTGATTTGCCGATTATTACAATTACTTCAGAACGCTCAGTCAAAGGTCGGTTCTTAGTCAAAAAAGGCACAGGGTATTTACCAGCAGCTGTTTATAAAAAACAGTTAGAACTCGAAGGATCAGAAGGCTTGAAGATTGGGCGTTTGTATTTGGATGCTTCTTTTTCCCCTATTGAGCGCGTAAGTTATGTTGTGGAACAAACTCGTGTTGATAATAGAACTGATTTAGACAAATTGGTATTAGATATTGAAACAAACGGAACCATTCATCCTGATGAAGCAATTCGTCAATCAGCAACGATTTTGGTTTCACAATTAGAAGCGTTTGTTAAACTTGACGAAGCTTTTACGGGCTCTTCTAAAGCAAAGTCCAATCAATTTGATGCTATCTTGTTGCGACCAATCGAAGATCTCGATCTGACAGTTCGTTCAACAAATTGCTTAAAAGCCGAGCATATTTATTATATTGGTGATCTTGTGCAACGTAGTGAAATTGATTTATTAAAAACTCCTAATTTAGGGCGTAAGTCGCTTAATGAAATCAAGTCAGTATTGCAGAGCCATAGCTTAAATTTAGGTGTGACGCTTACTAACTGGCCGCCAGCAGAATTGAAAGGCAGCGATAATAATAGCTAATTTGGAGATATTTTATGAATCATAGAAAAAAATTACGTCAGTTCAACAGAAATGCTTCTGCGCGTAAAGCTCTTTTCCGTAGTTTAAGTGTAGCGTTGATTACGCACGATTGTATCAAAACAACACTTCCTAAGGCTAAAGAACTTCGTCATTATATTGAGCCTTTGATTACTCTTGCAAAAGAGGATACAACAGCTCATCGTCGTCATGCATTTGACCATCTACGTGATAAAGATGCTGTGACTAAACTGTTTACAGTTATTGGACCAGCGTCTCTTTCAAGACCAGGCGGTTATACCAGAATCCTTAAAGCAGGATATCGCGCAACTGATGCGGCTCCTGTAGCTTATATTCAGCTTGTTGATATGGTGCATATCGCTTAATCAGAACAAGGCTTCGGCCTTGTTTTTTTTTAATGAAAATTGTACAGTGCTAGTAGTTTGCACTATTGGACTGTTAAGTGCCCCCGTTTCTTTTTTTTCCTTTGTTATTTGCTGTGAGACTTTTCGGTCTTTTTGCTTTTATTCCGCTCAGCAAAGTGATTCTTCAACAAATTGGTGAACTCGATCTATCGTCATTGGTTTATCTTTCTTCCAGTTATAGTTTTTTTCAAGCTATTTTTCAGTACCCATTAGCGCGTTTTTCTGACATTTATGGTCGCTTAAAAATTATTCGTATAGGTTTTTGTATTTTTATTATCGGATGTTTAATCTGTTATTGTGCCAAATCAACAAAAATATTGCTTTTAGGACGATCTTTACAAGGTGCTGGGGCTATTGGCGCTACTGCCCAAGCCCTTTTAGCAGATTACGCCGAAGGAATAAGAATGCAAAATTACTACTATTTAATAGGGTTTGCTATTTTATTAAGCCTCGTCAGCAGCTTTCTTTTATCACCACTTTTTATGACAGTTTTTTCGCCTAAAGATATTTTTTTATTATCAAGTATACTCGCTTTATTACCTTTAGCTGCTTCATTTACTTTAAAAGAGCCTCAACACCAAAAAACTCCTGCGGAATGCAAATTAACGAGAATGCAGCGAGCAGATAGACGAAAGATCATCTTATTTACTTTCCTGTTACATTGTTTGCAAATGTTTTCATTTACAGCGTATCAGCTCAATACTACGATTCGTTCACCCTATCTATATGCAGAAATGTTTTTGTATGCATTACTTGTTACGCTCTATCCTTTAGCGAAACGATCATTAACGCTATCATTTAAATTTTCTTTATATCTATCATTTTTAGGTATTATTGTATCTGTATTTGATATTGTTAAACCTACAGCTGTAGTGAGTTCTTTTTATATTTTTAATGTCTTGGGACTCTTGCTTCTATTGGAAGCAGCTTTACCAACGACTCTCTCAGCTTTAGGGAAGCAAGAAAGAGGCGGAGCGATGGGGTTGTATTCAACTGCTCAGTATTTGGGTATGACATTAGGACCTCTTGTTATACTTATTGCAACACAGTATTTATTCATTGTGTCAGCTATTAAATCTTATTTGGTTGCTCAATCAGGACTTTTTACAAATATTACTTATTCAACAGCACAGCATTTGACGAAGTTTATGCAAACTCTTCCTTTATTGAAAAAACAAGAAGAGATTCATTTTGAGCTGTTGCCTTATTGTTCATTAGTAATGTATTTATTATTAGCATGCTTGGCATACTCAGCAATCAAGATAACAAGACGTATTGATGGTGAGCTTAAGAATTCTTGATCTGTGCTAAGTATGAATGAGCGTGGCAATCATAATCAGTGACAATCTCGATTGATAATCAATCAACAGACTGCTAAAAAAATAAAATTTATTATTTTACACAGAAGAATAAATTTTTTTTACAAGAACAAGTCATGTTTTAGTTTTTAATTGGTCGCTAACTCACATAAAAATACTTTTTTATCGAAATCTCCAGAACTAGTCGATTTTACAGCGTAACTGCTGCAGCGCGGGGAGGGTATGTTTTAAGAAGTAACAAGCCCCGAGTCAGATTGCTTTGCTCGGGGCATTGGGGCACGACAAGATATTCTATTATTAGAATGGGATATCATGTTCTAAATCAGTTGTTTCTAACGTCGAAGTAAAGTTTGCAGAATATCCACTACGACGATCCATTGGTTCTTGAGCATGATCTTGATAATCCACACGACTATCTGCGCCTTTGCTATCAAGAAGCTGGAGATCATTACAGATTATTTCTGTAGTGTAACGTTCTTGTCCTGTTTTATCTTGCCACTTTCTTGTTCTTAAGCTGCCTTCAATAAAAACTTTAGAACCTTTTTTCATATACTTAGAAGCAATGTCAGCCATTTTCCCATAAATAACAATACGATGCCATTCTGTACGTTCTTGTTGCTGACCGTTTTGTTTGTCTTTCCATGTTTCAGATGTTGCTAGTGATATATTAGCTACTGGATCACCTGATGCAAGATAACGCACATCAGGATCTGCGCCTAAATTTCCAATTACAATAACTTTGTTGACTCCACGTGCCATACTAAGATCCTCGATGTAAATTTATAACTCACATCCTATCATGATTTTTTAAGAAAACCCAGGCTAAGATGTTGCTTTTTGGTCTTTTGTCATTTTTTGTAAAAAATAACCGGTATGACTTTGAATGCATGTTTTTACTGTCTCTAAGTTTCCTTGGATAATGATATTTCCACCACCTTCGCCTCCTTCCGGTCCCATATCAATAATCCAATCTGCGCATTTTATGACATCAAGATTGTGCTCAATGATACACAGTGTATTGCCGCGTTCGCGTAGTTCAAAAAGTATCCTTAATAAATGCTGCACATCTTCGAAGTGCAATCCTGTTGTTGGCTCGTCAAGAATATAAAAAGTCCGTCCAGTATCGCGTCTAGCAAGCTCTTTAGAAAGTTTAACGCGTTGCGCCTCACCACCTGAAAGAGTTGTAGCATTTTGCCCTAAATGAATGTAGCCCAGACCAACTTTTTGTAATGTTTCTAATTTTTTTGCAATAGCTGGAACATTTTTGAAAAAATCATAAGCTTCATCAACGCTCATTTGCAGAATTTGAGCAATATTTTTATCTTTATAGGTAACAGTTAATGTTTGATCGTTATAACGCTGTCCTTTACAAATAGAGCAGGTTACATAAACATCTGCTAAGAAATGCATTTCAACCTTAATGACGCCATCTCCCTCACAATGATCACAACGGCCTCCATGCACGTTAAAACTAAATCTACCTGGTTTAAACCCTAATGATCGTGCATGAGGGGTTTGAGCAAAGATATCCCTTATGGAGGTTAATAAGCCAGTGTATGTTGCAGGATTTGACCGAGGCGTACGGCCTATAGGCATCTGATCAATACAAACAACTTTATCAAAATGTTCTAAACCGGAGAAGTTTTTAACTTTTGGTTTAGAAGAGAGAAAGGCTTGGTTCAGTTTATGGGCAAGATAAGGGTACAATGTATGATTAATAAGAGTTGATTTACCAGATCCAGAGACACCTGTTATACAGGTGATGAGTCCAGCTGGAATCCGAGCAGTTATGTTTTTTAAGTTATGGGCATAGGCCCCTTCAATAGTTAAAAATTTGTTATCATGCCCCTTTGTTGGGAAAGGAGCATGAATTCTTTTCAAACCAGATAAATATTGTCCTGTTAAAGAATGTTGCTGCGATGCAATAAATTTGGGCGAGCCTTGAGCCATGACTTGGCCGCCATGATGCCCAGCTCCAGGGCCAATATCAATCAGATGGTCAGCGGCCCACATAGCATCTTCATCATGCTCAACGACTATGACTGTATTGCCTAACTCGACCAGAGAGCGTAAAGTTTTTATCAACTTTTCATTATCGCGTTGATGCAATCCTATCGATGGTTCATCCAGAATATACATGACGCCAACGAGTTTAGAACCGATTTGGCTCGCTAAACGAATACGTTGAGACTCCCCACCTGACAATGTCTCCGCTTGTCGATTGAGTGATAAATAATTTAATCCAACATTTAATAAAAAACCTAAACGAGATTTAAGTTCTTCCAAAATCTGCTGAGCAATAGATTGTTGTTGATCATCCAAGACCAGCTGGTTTAATAATGTTAAGCATTCTTGTATAGAATGCTGGCAAAAATCAGCAATCGTATAGCTATTAATCTTAACATTGATATATGCTGGCTTTAAGCGAGTGCCTAAACACTGATCACAGGCCATATATTCAACAAGCGGTTTGAGTTGTTCGCGGACCGAATCTTGCTCTGTTGTTTTAAAACGACGTTGTAGATTACCTATAATCCCTTCCCAGGGTATAGTTCTTGTTTTTTGCGTCATAGAATGAAGATTTTTTAATTTTACAGTCTTGCACAAATCAGTACCTGTCAAGATCATAGTTTGTTGTTCTTCAGAAAGATTGCTGAATGGGGTATCCATATTGATGCCATATTGCTGACAAAACTGTTGAAGCATTTCAAAGTAAAATAAATGTTGTCGATCAAAGCCCCAAAGTGATCCTTGAGACAACGTCAGATCTTTTTGAACTACTCTCTCCGGAGAAATTTTATATTCAAAACCGATTCCATCACAGGCATTACACGATCCAACCGGATTATTAAAGGAAAACATTTTCGGTTCAAGCTCTGGCAAAGAAAAACCACAATCCGGACACGCTTGTTCACTAGAAATAATTGTACGCTCAATAATCTTTTGATCTTCATCTACTAAAATAACACTAACGAGATTATTCCCTATTCTTAAAGCTGTTTCTAATGAGTCGCGTAAGCGCAAGAGAATATTATCTTTCAAAACCAGTCGATCAATAATCCCATCGATTGTATGGGTAACTTTAGGATCTAATTTAGGGCGTTCATCAATATCAATCATGTATCCATCACAAAGAGCGCGAGTAAGGCCTTCTTTTTCTAATTTATCAAAAACAACTTCGTGAGAGCCTCGTTTTTCTCTCACCATTGGAGATCCAATATAAAGTCTGCTGCCTGCTGGTAATAGAGAGAGCTTATTAGCAATTTGATCAATAGTTTGCTTGCGTAATGGATGATTATGTTTAGGGCAATGAGGTAAACCTATTCTTGCAAAAAGCAATCTGAAATAATCATAAATTTCAGTAACCGTACCTACAGTCGATCGAGGGTTATGAGAAGTGCTTTTTTGTTCAATAGCAATTGCAGGGGACAGCCCCTCGATCTTATCGACATCTGGTTTTTCCATCATAGAAAGAAATTGACGAGCATAGGCTGATAAAGATTCAACATAACGTCGTTGACCCTCAGCATAAAGAGTATCAAAAGCTAGAGAGGACTTTCCTGATCCCGACAATCCTGTAATAATAACAAGTTGATCTCTAGGTATTTCTAAAGAAATGTTTTTTAAATTATGAGTACGGGCACGAGTGATATTTATTGTTTTCAAGAAGGTATTACATTAGCTTTCGTTGCCTCAGTATACCTATTGTTAGCCATAACTTCAAAAAACAATCTCATTTAAAAAATCGGTTTTAATGCTGGATTCGAGGGAGACATAAAAATCAAACCCTCTTGAATATCTAATTTAAATCTTAATTGAAAGTTCTTAGGCCACATCCAACAAGTATGTTGTGTTATAGATTGCGGTATTTTTAATCCAATATTCGATAAATGTTGTTCAAAAAGAGTTAAGATATTTTTAGGGTCCGCTTTGGGATCTATTCTGAGATGGTTAATTTCAAAAACCTTGCCATCTAAATTTTTATAAGGATTTTCAATAGCTTCTATAATTGGAGCACCTTGATTTTTGACATAGTAACATTCATTGACAAAAAAACCTGGAGCTGAAAGAATGAATTCGTAAAGTGCAGCATTTTTGTAATGAACCTCTGTTGTATTGAGTAAGAGTTGAAAGCGCATAAATACCTCAGTAACATTTTTATATTATATCGGCAGCTATTAATTTTAAATTTTATATCTATTAGGATCTTATGAGCAAGAAAGCAAAAATACAATATGTCTGCCAAGCATGTGGATCATTAGCACCGAGATGGACAGGCCAGTGTGCTCAGTGCAGTGAATATAATACAATAAGTCAAGAAGCGATCTTAGTTAGTCCAAATCAATCTAGCCAATCTACACATTATGCCGGTTCCTGTGCTGAAGTTATGCATTATGACGCTTTAACAATAGAATCCATTCCTAGATTTAGTTCTCATAATTCAGAATTAGATAGATCTTTAGGGGGTGGATTCGTGCCAGGGGCTTTATGTATCTTATCTGGCGATCCCGGTGTTGGTAAATCAACATTAACGTTACAAGTTTTAAGTAGTCTTTCTTCCACTAAAAAATGTCTTTACGTTTCAGGGGAAGAGTCTCTAAGTCAAATTAAGCTAAGAGGAGAGCGCCTTAAAATTTATCAAGCCCCTTTTTTGCTGGCAGCACAAACAGAGCTAGAAAGCGTTTTAACTATCCTTCAACAACACAAACCAGATTTTATTGTTATTGACTCTATACAAACATTACATAGTCAACACGTTGATCAGATGTCTGGATCAGTTAATCAAATTCGTTACTGCGCACATACACTTACTCGTTATGCAAAACAACATAATGCAACAGTTTTAATTATTGGGCATGTTAATAAAGAAGGTGTATTGGCTGGACCTAAAGTTTTTGAGCATATGGTTGATACTGTTTTACATATAGAAAGTGATGATCAGGGTCGTTACCGTTTATTAAGAACATTAAAAAATCGCTTTGGAGCAGTTAATGAATTAGGTATTTTATGTATGACGAAAGAGGGTTTAAAACCAGTAGTCCATCCTTCGGCTTTATTTACTAACTGGCATGCAGATCCAACATCAGGCACAGTAGTGACAGCTTTATGGGAAGGTTCGCGCGTATTATTGATAGAAATTCAAGCGTTAGTTGTCGATTCACCGCAATATCAAGCTCGAAGACTAGTGGTGGGATTTGATGTATCTCGTTTGAATCTGTTATTAGCTGTATTATCGCGCTTGAAAGACTGGCCAGGATCAAGATTCGATGTTTTTTTAAATGTAGTAGGAGGACTAAAAATACAAGAGACGGCTGCAGATTGCGCTCTATTAGCAGCAGTGTACGCATCATTGAAAAATATTATTATCCCAAGAGATGTCATTATTTTTGGGGAAATTGGTTTGGGTGGAGAGCTTCGACCTGTTCAGTATGCCTTAGAGCGGGTTAAAGAGGCATTAAAACATGGTTATAAAAAAATATTTTTACCTAAAGCTAATAGTGCAGGATTAGCAGGACAGTCGGAGGTTGTTTTTTTAGCAAATGTGAGTGAACTCCTTGATCAGTTAAGTATGTTAACTGTTGATGTTCGCTTAGGATCGAGGTAAAAACGTTGCTTATAAAATAAAAAGCCATATTACAAAAATATGGCTTCATCATACTACCTTATTGACTTATTCGACGAGCATAATTCTGCTCGATCTAAGAGCTACATCTGAGGAAAAAGATTGATGCCTCTTTTTCTTTTATTGTGCGGGGTGGTTCTCTTGTTTCGACGAGGAGCATCTGGGCATACGGCAGGGATGATCGTCGATCTGCGAGGAGGTGTTGAGAAACGAAGAACAGCTATTCTAAGAGGGGCGCCTGGGCATTCAGCTGGTGTTCTGAATACGCGAGGGGTTGTTGCGATATTGTTTTCCATTGTTAGTACCTAATCATTTTTATTATATAACATTATTTTACTGTTTTTATAAGAAAATAAAAAGCGATTAATAACATAAAACTCAACATTTTAAGATATTTTTTCATGATTTTGAACGAATAACGAACGATATCCATCAACGCAATAAAAATAGAGATATTTTTATGCTAAAATGGGATAGTTTTTTGATTCATAACGTTAGGCTTAAAATATTATGCAAGATTCAGTTATAGCCAAAAATAAAAAGGCAAATTTTGAATATCATATTCATGAACATATAGAAACAGGGATTGTTTTACAAGGATGGGAGGTTAAAGGCTTACGTCTGGGCAAAGGGCAATTAGTTGATGCACACGCGATCATTCGTAAAGGCGAAATTTGGTTATTAAATGCCCGTATTCAAGCACCTAAGTTTGCCTCAACTCATATCCTTTATGAAGAGACACGTACACGTAAATTATTATTAAATAGACGTCAAATAGATAAGCTTGAAGGATTAATTCATCGACAAGGCTATACGTTAATTCCTACTAAACTTTATTGGAAAGATAATAGTCGGTTAGTAAAATGCGAACTTGCAGTAGCTTCTGGTAAAAAGACTGCTGACAAACGTGCAGCAATTAAAGATCGCGCATGGCAAAGAGAAAAAGAGCGCACATTGAAAATGACACACCGTTAATGATGATCTGCCGCTTTATTAATTGCCAACCATCGATAATATCCTCTAACGGCAATAAGTAGATAAATTGTTTGCTTTACTATTTGGAATGGAAGTTTGACTTGACTTAGCACAATCAAGTTCATTCCATCATGAATAAGCCATAACCACCAATGATCAATCAACTGAAAAGCCATACACAGTTGAGCTGTGATTCCCGTGACAAAAGATAAACTATCCCATCGTGCAGCTTGACTATTAACTTTAATTAATACGAATTCTAGAACATAAGATGTGAATAAGATTATGAAGCCTAACATTATCTTCTGTTTTAGTGTTAATCTGTTAACATGTTGATTTTTCCATAAGCCCAAGCCTAAGATAGCAACTGCTATATACCATAGATCTAAAGCTGCATGTCCATATACACCAGCTTTACAATATAAAACAAAATTAATTGACGCAGCGGCAACACTCCATAGCCATGTTGAACGAGAATGTGATGAAGCATGCCACGCAGCAATAAGAGAGCTTAGGCTGGCTAATGCATCAAGGATTATCATGAATTCTGGCATAAGCATTATGACTATGAATAGACTCAATATGTTCAGAGGATACAACCAACTTACTTAAAGAAGGTATATTTTTCTTTAATGAATGATAAACATCACGGACAATATCTTCAGAGAATTTAGGGTTTTCATAAGCATGTTCAGTGACATATTTTTCATCAACACGTTTGAGTAAATTAAAGAGTTCAGCACTACCTTCATGTTCAATCAGTTCTATTAATTGTTTAATATTGAAATCTTCGCTGACTCTGCCGCTTACCGTGATAACTGATCGTTGATTATGGGCTCCATAAGCAGAAATAGCCTTAGAACAGGGACATAAAGATTGTGTTAACACTTCTAATTCTATTGAAACTGCAGGATCGTTTAAAGGACCAGCACAACTTAACGTTAAATGATAATCTAGTAAAGAGGTTTCTTGCGATACAGGAGCCTTTTTTTCAAGGAAAAATTTAAATGAACAGCTAAATGAGCCTTCCTTTGCATTGAGAAGATTAATCATTCTTTTATGCCAAACAGGCATAAGTTCAATCGACATGACTAAAGCATCTCGTTCATAATAACTTTGAAGCAATGAAGTGAATCTTGAAAGATGGGCCCCTTTTTGCTCTGCAGGTAAATTAACAGTTAAATCAAAGATTCCATGTGTTTGATGGGTTATTTTCTGATCCTTAAAAACTATAGGGTACTGTAATTGCTTGACTCCAACGTTCTGAATCGGAAGATTTCTCGTATCGAGTGCATTTTGAATATCAGCTAATTGATGAGTTGTCATGAAAAATCCTTATGATGGCATGCATGTTAGAATTTACGTTCTTGGAGTTGTTGTATCAGAGATATCAGTAATGATGAGTTATTAAAAGATAAATTAACTTCTTGGTAGATTTCTTTATATAAGTCATCAAGCATATTTTGACTTAACTCTGATCCTAAAAGAGTAAAAAAAGTTTTCTTTTTCAATTTTAGATCTTTTCCTGCTGTTTTGCCCAATCCAGGATTGTACTGAACGTCAAGGAGATCGTCCTGTATTTGAAAAGCTAATCCTAATTTCAATCCCAGGATTTTAAGTTTATCGATTAAGAGATGATTGTTTAACAGGATAGCAGGAGCACTGAGCGCAAATCCAAAAAGAGCCCCCGTCTTTTTTTGATGCAAACTGATTAGACTCTCAATATCTGCACAGCCATTAGATATATCAAGCCATTGTCCCATGATTAATTCTTGTGCGCCAGCTGCTTTAGCTAACGCTTGAATAAGCGCGATCTTTGGTAAAGGAGGTATGTGGTGAGAGGAGCTTAATAAAGCAAATGACTCTGTCAAAAGACTATCTCCAATCAAAATCGCATCTGCTTCACTAAACATTTTATGAGCCGTTGGAAAACCTCTTCGAAAACAATCATTATCCATGGCTGGAAGATCGTCATGCACTAGAGAATAACTGTGTAAAAGCTCCAGGCAACAACATAACTCCTCAATAGCTGGATAAGGACAGTTCAGCATTTTGCCAATAACATATAAAAGCATACTGCGAACACGTTTACCACCTATTAATAATGGATAAACAAGTCGTCTAGCCCAATCGTCATTGATCGCTATTTGATTTTTTAAGTAATGAATTAAAACAGTATTCAACTTCTTTTTGAAGGCAATCAGCTCTTGTAGCGTTGATTCTGCATGAGTGGTTAGAATTTTTATTCCTCGTCGCTTATATATTGATCATGAAGCTCTTTAATTTCCGCTTTTGATTGCTTTAAATATCGTTTGCATTGATCCAGTAAGGATAAGCCTTGTTTATAATTGTTTAACGCTTCATCAAAAGGCATGGTCCCGTTCTCTAGATTCGTTGCCAATACCTCTAGTTGCCCGATCATTGTCTCAATCGATGGTGTAGATTCTTTGCTCATGATTAAATTATTTCATCGTCTTAACCCTGATGTTAACAGAAAGTTAAAAGAAAAAACAATGTCAAACAATAATCCAAAAAGAGATAAGTCCAAACAGTGCACCAAAGATTGCTCCCCATAAAACAAGCCACTGGAGATGTTCATCTATTATATGAAGAATAAGATTCTTTATCTGTACAGGCGTTAGTTTATTTAATTGCTGTTCAATAAATAAATCGAGTTGTTCGGCGGTGATCGCTTGATTCAGCATTAAAGATAAATCGATTTCTTGCAAAAGCATCGCTAGATGTTTTTCGGATATAAACTGCGTTAAAAAACTCATATTAGTCATTTTCAGACGGTCATATATCTTACTGGCTAATTCACTAATATTCCATGATGTTATATTTAATCCACTCACAAAAATGTGCGTAATTAGAGTTTCTTTCAATTTTAGCTTGAAAGATTCAAAGTTTTTTTCAATAATACCAGAGCCGATGATGCCAGGAATTTTATGAAAAATCATTGTAATGGCTAAACTATTAGTAATAGAGCCAGAAAGTCCATATAAAGCAAGGGTTTTAAGCATAACACCGTAATTGTGTTGAATATTATAACCTATGATAATGCACGTTAATAAAAAGATATTAATCCAAGCGGAAAGAGTTATTTTCTTAAAATTTGTCATGGGCTAACTACATTTTATACACACTAATTGAGCACAACTATAATGCAAACAAACTCCGATAGTCAAAACATTCAAAAATATAAAAAGAGACATAATGCGCGTTTATTAGCAGTACAATGCTTATACAGCTGGCAAGTTTCACACACTCCATTAGCCGAAGCTAAGAGTACAGTGTTATTACTGCCTGAAATGGCGAATATAGATTTTGATGATGAGTTTTTCACATATCTAACCCAGACAGTTACAGTTGAGAAAAATAATCTAGATTTAGCATTAGCACCATTTATCAAATTAGGTGTAGATAGTTTGCACCCGATTGAGCGAGCTATAGCATGGATTGCTGTTGTTGAGTTAAAAAATCAGCCCTTAAGTGTAGCGCCTTCTATTATTATTAATGAAGCAGTAGATCTAACAAAAGAACTAAGTGATGCAAATGCACACAAATTCATGAATGCTGTTTTGGATAGTTTTTCAAAAGCTTTACAATAAGCAAAGACAATTGTCGTTTTATTTAAAATGATAAGGCAATCTTTCACCTTATCATTTTAATAATTTAATCAATTTTTGTGTATTTAAAGTTTTTCTTTCCATCAACAGTATCAATGTCATAGTATTCTGCATACTCTGTAAAATTGCCTTCAAACCAGCGTGTTGAACCATCACCATTAAAAGCAAGAATATGTGTTGCGACTCTATCTAGAAACCAGCGATCATGGGAGATGATCATTGCTGATCCTGGGAAATTGTTAATAGCTTGTTCTAGTGCGCGTAATGTTTCCACATCAAGATCATTGGTTGGTTCATCGAGAAGTAAGAAGTTCCCGCCAGAACGTAAGAGTTTAGCAAGATGTACTCGATTGCGTTCTCCACCAGAAAGATTACCAATTATCTTTTGCTGATCAGATCCTGAGAAATTAAATCGTCCAACGTAAGCACGAGAGGGTGTGACGTATTGTCCAACGGTAATGTAATCTAGACCATCAGAAATCTCTTCCCAAACAGTTTTCTGATCATTGAGTTGATCTCGACTTTGATCGACGTATGCTAAATGAGTTGTTGCACCTAAATTGATGGTGCCACTATCTGGTTTATCTTGCCCTGCGATAATTTTAAAAAGTGTTGATTTACCAACACCATTAGGGCCGATAATGCCAACAACAGCGCCTGCAGGAACATTAAACGATAAGTTATCAATTAATTTCTTTGAACCAAAAGATTTATTAATGTTTTCTAAAATAAGCGCATTTTGCCCTAAACGAGGTCCTGGTGGAATATAGAGGCTTGAGGTTTCAGCACGTTCTTGAAACTCTTTTGCAGCAAGCTCATGGAAATTTTGTAAACGAGCTTTGCTTTTTTTCTGACGAGCAGAAGATCCGGCACGTACCCAGTCTAACTCTTCTTCAACAGCTTTTTGATGCGCGGCTTGTTGCGCTTTTTCTTGACGTAAACGCTCATTACGCTGATTTAACCAAGTTGTATAATTGCCTTGATACGGATAACCATGCCCTCTATCCAGTTCTAAAATCCAACCAGCAACGTTATCCAGGAAGTAACGATCGTGAGTGACAGCTATAACTGTACCCTTAAATTCTTTTAAAAAACGCTCTAACCATGCTACAGAAAGAGCATCAAGATGGTTTGTGGGCTCATCTAATAAAAGAACATCTGGCTCGGATAGTAGTAATCGTGCAAGTGCGACACGACGACATTCGCCACCTGATAGTTTTGATACATCCGAATCATTTGATGGTAAATTTAAAGCAATCATTGCTTTATCGATTTTCCTATCGAGATTCCATAAATCATGTGCATCAATAAGATCAAG
>RFNU01000167.1 GCA_009927065.1 bacterium
TTGCTCACAATCGAGAACCTCTTGAGGGGTATTATCATGACAATCTGGTGTCAGCATCGAAAACAAACTCATGAATCAATAGAGTGATTATACGCCAAAAATCGCTTCGGTCAAAACTCACGCTAATATAGCAACTGTCTTGTCGATTAGCCGTTCCTATAAGATCTCGCTCTCCATCTCCACTCAAATTTTTTACAAAAATGTTGAATGGTAAATTCGGCGAGTTTTGTTAAATAAATTGCGAAAGTTGATAATTTTTTTGTTATAATGCCTTCATAATATTCAATCGCAACAAATGTTATCTATGCTCTCAAACACATTACAAATCCTTAATGTATCAGGATACCACTTCTGTTATCTATCAGACCTGCCTACTTTAAAAGATACGTTGCTTCAAAAAGGACTACAACTGAGTCTCAAAGGAACAGTCTTAATCACTCCAGAAGGATTAAATGTATTCTTGTCAGGCACAAACGATAATGTTCATGAGTTTATTAATTTCCTCTGTGCAACAACACATACTCATGCCGAAAGTTATGATTTTAAATTTAGCTGGACAGAAAAGACTACTTTTAATCGTTTTCTCATTAGAGTCAAAAAAGAAGTTATTGCTTTTGATAAAATGTATAATTTCGAACATAAAGCTCCTTATATTTCTGCGCAAGAACTGGAAGATAAACTCGATAATAATGAAGATATTGTTTTAATTGATACAAGAAATGATTATGAAGTGGCTTTAGGGGCATTCAAAAATGCTATTGATCCTAATATTAAATCTTTTAAAGAATTCAAAAATGCTCTCAATAAACTTGAACATCTTAAAGATAAAACGATTGTAACTTATTGCACAGGCGGCGTTCGTTGTGAAAAAGCTGCTGTTTTTCTTAAAGAAGAAGGTTTTAAAGATGTTTTTCAATTAAAAGGCGGTATCTTAAGATATTTTGAAGAAACACCTGCTAGTCATTACGATGGTGAATGTTTTGTCTTTGATCAAAGAGTGTCTGTTACTACAAAATTGTCCACTTCTGACAAAAAACTATGTTTTGCTTGCCGTATGCCCTTAACTGCAAAAGATCTTGCAGCTAATACATATGTTGAAGGCCAATCCTGTCCTTATTGCTTTAAAGGAGTATTAAATGCTAGTTGATAAAATTGGTGCCGGAAAAAGAGCACCTTATGTTGTAAATGTTGTCATTGAAATTCCAGCAATGGCTCAGCCTATTAAATATGAGATCGATAAAGATTCTGGTGCCTTAGTCGTTGATCGTTTCTTAGCAACTCCTATGTTTTATCCCTGCAACTACGGGTTCATCCCTGGTACAGTAGCAGGTGATAATGATCCTATTGATGTTCTTGTATGGTGCCCATATCATTTGTCACCTGGAGTAGTGATTGCTTCTAAAATCATTGGTGTTCTCGACATGGAAGATGAAGCTGGAGAGGACTATAAATTGATAGCTGTCCCTGATAGCAAAATTTCACCATCATTTGATCATATCAATGATGTTAAAGACCTCCCCAAAGAACTCTTAGATCAAATTAAACATTTCTTTGAACATTATAAAGATCTTGAGCCTAACAAATGGGTTAAAGTTAGAGAATTTAAATCAAAAGATCATGCTATTGAACTGGTCAAAACATCAATACGTTCTCTTTAATGATAACCAGGATGATATAACTCGTTGTTCATGTTGAACTTATTCCATTGAATCCCTAAATATCGTAAGGTTTTTTCTTGTCCTAGTTGCATAAAACCTAACGCTCGAATCTCTGCTTTGAGCGTTACGGCATAATTCCATTTACGGGACCCTTCTTTAGGATCATATCCTTTTTGACAACTAAACCCTAAAGATGACTCCCAACAACAATGATCATATTTCCAACCCATTCTCATTCGTTCCAACTTAATGGGAATTAAGTTGAGTCCTGTTTCTACAAAAAACTGCCATGGCTCTTTTGTTTTTGAAAAATATCCGCAATTAAATTGTGCAACTTTATCTGTACTGAGTGATAAACGATCTTGAGGATAATAATGATGGTAGAATAATGAAACATAGCCCTGACCATGACTCAACTCCATATTATAATCAAGCTGACCAGAAACATATTTTTGTGCAGCAACATCAACTAAAGATGATAATAAAAATCTATCCTGATATGCAATACGAATCCCTAAAGGCGAAAATCGATGATCATCTCCGAAAGTGGTTAAATACGGTTGCGTATTGCTGTCCCATGGTTGCTTAGGAATTTTAAGTGCACAATTTATTGCAAAATTAACATTAAGATCTTTTTGAGGCGTCCATTCAAATCGTGGTCCAATAACAACTCCATCACTAGACCAATCTGAGCCATGATGCCAATTTAATGTGTCTAAAGACTCATAATGAATAGGCATATAGACTGTATCTAGCAATGGTGAAAGGCCTTCTTCTAAGGCTGCTTTCGCTAAAAATACAATATTACCCCTCAATGCTGGTACTAGTAATCTGTCAGGACTTTGCCACGCGAAATCTACTGAGGCTTGATACATCTCTTGCTCTAAATAATGATTAAATTTGAAATTTAATAACGTATTTCGATTAAGATGCCGGGTCGCTTTGCTTAAAAATCTGCGATAGGATCGATCTCTATATCGATAAAACAGATCTCCTGATATTTGATAATGATAATCAGGTTGATAGTTAGAAAGACGCAGATTAGCTAAATTTTCAATAACTTCAAAATCTGCATTGCGAGCCTCTTGATAACGATACAATTTTTCAGTATAGAATTGCACCATTCCTAATGGTGTTTCTTGCTTTAAACTAGCTCGATTTACTGCATATAGCTGATCGAGATTGGGCGCAATATCTGGATAACGATAAACAAGATCCTGATCACTGATAAAAGCGCCTTCATAATTATAAATAAATTTCTCTTCTCTTCCAGATCCTTTGACTCCTAAAAACCAAGCTCTTGGATCATCATGAGTTTTGATCAATTGAGCAAAAGAGCTAACAGTAACATTTTCTTTAAATATTTTTGTAAAGAGTCCAGGGCCATATTTAATATTAATTTCAGGAACAACTTCGATGGATTGCTCTTTTTGATTTTTAAACATTGGAAATCGTAAGGCAAAACTTCCTTGAGAAGAGAATTTTATATTAGGGATTGTCACCATTTTATTCAAGATGCGATTTTTAAACACACGGATCGTCGGACCTCGTATGAGCGTTTTTTCGTAAGCCGTCAACTCAGGTCTTTCAATAACAAGTAAACCCTCATCGCCATCATACGTTATACGCTGACTGTCAATAGACCATATTTTTAAATCAGGGGGACATTGAGTATAAGTAACATCAATAAGCTCAAAAGAATCTTTGGTTGCATGAAAATGCTTTGCATAACCATGAAGATGCTGTGGCAATAAAACAAAATGAACATTATCAGCCTCTAATCTAAATTCATTTTGATGAAAAGAAAGTGCCTCTGCTTCAAGAAAAAGAGAGCTCGTTTGAAGATGCACATCTCCTTCCATAGACCATAACATTTTCGTTTTATCATAAGCTAAAGATGTCGTTTTGGCTTCAAGGATAATACCCTTACCCACAAGAGAAAGATTTTTTCCACTTAACTCTTTTTCTTTTAAATTAAATCGTTGACGCTCTAAATCTACTAAAAAACTTGAAGCCTTCCAGTCTGAGGATTCAGGGTATGTTGTATACCATTGACCATGGCAAATCTTATTATCCTTATCCACAAGCCAATGAGTAAATGTCCACGCTGGAGTGAACAAGATTAATAACCATAGTGCTTTTTTTGCTTTATATAATTGAGTAACTCTTTTTTTCATCTTAAATAAGCAAAACATCAGTATTCCTTTTTCATAAACTTGATGCCAATTGTTAAAAACAATAAAAATCTAAATCACAGTTTAGT
>RFNU01000205.1 GCA_009927065.1 bacterium
CTTTAACCTGATGACTGTTCTTGCTCAAAATCGCTTCGGTAAAAACTCATGCTGATATAGAAAATGTCTTGTAGTTCAGCCAATCCTGTAAGGTCTCGCACTCCATCTCCATTCAAATTTTTTACAAAAAAGTTGAATGGAGAATTCCGCGAGTTTTGTTAAAATGGCTCATATGAGTTCACTAAAAAAACCAATAGTGTAAAATCATGGGTTATGTTAAAGGATATTTTTTTATCAGATCGAATAACGCAAGAAGGATAAAAAGTATATGGATATAGACATATTAAAATTTGGTGGTACTTCTTTGGGCAATGCAAAAACTATTAGTGCTGTTGTTCAAATCATTAGCCATAAACTAGAACAAAAAAAATTAGGGATAGTCGTCTCTGCGGTTGGTGGAATAACAAATTTTTTGGTTGAAAGCATCTGCTCAACCCTTGCTGGTCAAAATGTTAGCACCATTGCCCAGGTTTTCAAAAAACATCATTTAAAAATTATTGATGAACTTCATGTTAACCAGAAAAATTGCTCTATGAACCTTGCAATCAACATGATAGAGACTTTGACTTTAGAACTGGAAGTACATTTAGAACACGTTTTAATAATGGGATATTGCAATCTTGATTATTATTGTAAGATTTTATCATTAGGTGAAAGAGCTTCTTCCAGTATTTTAGTGTCTTTGCTGCAATCATTGCCCTATAAAATAATATCGCTCGATCCTCAAATGATCATCAAAACAACTGGTCCTCAGCATGAAGGCATCCCTTTGTTGCCTATAGTTCAATCTAATTTTCAAAAAGTTATTCAACAAGATCATGTATGCTTTGTAATGGCTGGATTTATTGGTCAAACGCTTCACGGCAAAATTAGCCTATTGGGGCGTAATAGCTCTGATTACTCAGGCAGTTTAATGGCGGCTGGATTCAATGCAAATTCGTATGAAATTTGGACCGATGTTGATGGGATCTTTGATAGCGATCCAAGAAAAAACCCTAATGCGCAACAAATAGAAGAACTGAGTTATACCGAGGCTTTTTCTGAAAAGTTTCAACATGCAAAAGTTCTACACCCTAAAACTTTAACCATACTGATTGATCAACAGATACCTGTTTATATAAAAAATACCTTCAACCCTGCGCATAAAGGCACAAAAATCTTTTATGATCAGCACATTGAATATAAACCTGATTAAATCAAGAAGTTAATTCATTATACTTTAAAATATTAACCATAAAAGGTTTATTTACAACATCTTAGAATTGCAGAGCATTGATTAAAATAGGTATAATACTTCATTATTCTTCTATAAAATTTGTTAATTTATGCTTGCACTATTATTTATTATTGCCGCTCAATTAATTGCTTTACTAGCCGGTATCATATATTTATTGACTGGTCTTGATTATTCCTGGCATGTGGACAAGATTTTGGCAATCAACTTCCTAAACATCCAAATTTTTAAACACAAAAAATCGCATCCTCTTGCAAAAAAAACTAAAATCATTCTTTCTAATCATCGTTCATTTACTGACTTTTTTCTAGATAGCTATCTGATCGGTCATGCTTCTCATTTATCTCGTCTTTTTGTTGCGTTTGCTTTACCAGCTGCTGGTCTTTATGGCTGGTTAAGTGGCCGTGTTCTCTTTTTTAGAAGAGGATCGACTCCTCATCGTATTTTAGGGCAACGTATTACGAATCATTTTAAGTCTCGTCCAGTACCAATGATTTTTTATCCTGAAGCTCATCGTAATATTAAGTTAACTCCCTTACCTCTAAAGCCTGGTGGGATAAAAATGTGCTTTGAACGTCGCTGGCCTATTCAATTATCAATTGCTAAAGGAAAAGAAGATGTACTTTATGAGAAAAAATGGGCTATGCGGTTTAACGTTCCTTGCTATTGGTTATTAACAGAGGTCATCGATCCTGCTGATTACACAACTCAAGAAGAATTTTATGAAGCTATTAACCGCTATTGGCTTGAAGCATGGAACATCGCGTATGCTGCACCCCATGAAGACTTTGTTGTGCATAAACAGAAGAATCTAGCCCCTCGATTTGCTTTTTCATATCGTTGGTTAGTAAGCTGGGGGGTTCTGTTGGTATTGGGTTTAAGCTATTATAAATTCAATACATAGTTTTATGGTTAAGACACTAAAGAGGATTGAAATAATGTTTTCACTCAAATATTGGCCTCATTTTTTATGTTTGGCTGCTCTATCACTGCTATATGCTGAGCCAATTAGCGATCGACTTGTTGCTATTGTTGAAAAAAAACCGATTACTGAATTAGAATTAATTGAGCGCTATCATATTCATCAAAAAACTCATTCCGCTTATCCAAGCGACTATCAAACCGTGCGATCTGAACTGATTCAAGAATTATGTTTAGAAAAAATGAACGATCTGTTATGGGAGCGTTTAACAAATAATAGTGTTGATCTTTCTGATGAACAACTACAGGCGTTTAAAAAAAATTATCATTTAGAAGAATTTAAGAACTCAACGATCCAGTCTTTTTATGCTGGACTGCTTAAAAAAGAGCGCCTTGCGCGTCATCTCATCCAGGATAATATTCAGCTGTCTGATTATGAGCTTGAACATTTTATGCATCAGCCTCAAGCATGGTCTCAACTTGGCGCTCTTTGGTCATTTAAAATGGTTTATAGCTCAGAACCTTTAAATGAAACAACTGCAGAAGAACAATCTCGTTTATTTAATGGATATCCAGCAGCTAAAATTAATAAAACGATTCATGAGAATATTAAATGGTCTCAAATAGGCTCTTGGCAGTTTTTTAAACAAGATGACGAATACGTTGGTATTTATATAGAAGCTATTTCCTTACCTCACATGCTAGATTGTTCTTATAAAGTTAATTTATTGCATATTGACAGTAATGTTGAGCCTTCAAATGACACTATTCTCTCTTTGTTTAATCGCAAAGACAACCCGAATCAAGATGTTGCTATCAATCAATTAACTATCCAGTCATCTACCGATTTACCATCGATCATGATTGAAGATCTGATCAGATTAACACCTGAAGAAGTGACCAAGCCAGTGATGATTGGTGGTCGATGGTATGTAGCCCAACTTGTTTCAAAAGAACCTCATAATATTGATCAGCTTAAAGAGAGGCTTACTGCTTTATTCAAGCAACAATTACTGGATAAAAAAACAGAAGAAAAACTCCCTTTATGGTATGATGCTCTTAAAAAAGATTATTTCATAAAAGTATTAAATTGATGCGCGCAAAAAAACGTTTTGGTCAAAACTTTCTAAAAAACCCCAACATCGTTCAAGAAATGATTCAATCGGTGTTGGAGTCAAAACCCGAGTCTTTACTGGAAATTGGCCCAGGACGAGGAGCTTTAACCTCATCATTCTTGGATGCTGGAGTTCATACGACTGCTATTGAAATTGATAGAGATCTTATAGCCTATCTCACTAAAAAATTTCAAAACAAATCATGGGATCTCATTGCTCAAGATGTTTTAACCGTTGATTTAACACAACTCAATCATGCTAAAAAACTTGATGTTATTGTGGGAAATCTGCCCTACAATATCTCAACACCTTTTCTTATTAAATATCGTGATGAAATTCCTACTGTACCTGGATTATTTTTGGTTCAAAAAGAAGTAGCATTACGTTTAAGTGCAGATCCAGGATCCAAAGATTACGGTCGCTTGTCAGTGATGATGCAACAATCTTTTGACATTAAAATGCTTTTTCATGTTGCTCCTGAAAATTTTGACCCTCAACCTCAAGTGCAATCAACTTTTATTCGCTGCACTCCTCACGATCGTCATCTCATCTTGCCAGAACTTTTTGAGCCTATAGTTAGAGAATCTTTCTGTCATCGTCGCAAAATGCTTAAAAAATCACTCTCAACCTTTAATATTGATTTTTTAAAGGCGAATGTTGATCCAACAAGGAGACCAGAAACTCTCTCTATCAAAGAATTTATTGAGCTTGCCAATCATTCGGTTCGTCAAGACAATCTTGATGCGTAAATTGATAAGTATCAGGATTATAAGCGGTTAATTTTTTTCCCCATACACATCCCGTGTCTAGCCCTATAATACGCCGATTGTCTAGCTTTCCTCCTAAAGCAGCCCAATGTCCAAAAATTATAGGCATGCATGTTTTATCTTCAAAATATTTAAACCATGGCTCAAGTTTTAGATGATCCTGTAGGCCGGTTTTTATGTCCAAAGCTATTTGATAGTTATCCCTATCAATCATTCGCAATCGAGTAAAAACATTGAGTGCGAACGCTAAATAATCTTCATGACAGTTGATGTTATTAGGATGCAATTGCGATTGAGATCGCTTCCATATGCCTTCAATATCTTTTAATGAATTTAAACCTTTTAACCATTCATGTAATGATTTTGCGGCCTTTAAGTGCTCATCAATAGTCCAAGATGGGTGCAATCCTGCATGAACCATAATAAAATCACTTTGAAATAAAAACAACTGTGATTTAAGCCATTCAAGCCATTGGTCTGCTTTTGCATGAGATAAAATATCTTTAAAACAAGGACTTTGGTCAGGTGAAATCACCCCTCCAGCACTAGCAAGCAAGGCGATATCGTGATTGCCAAGAATAACTTTCGCTTGCTTATAGTTAAAAATAAAATCAAGTGTTTCTACTGACCGTTGACCTCTATTAATGAGATCTCCTACAAAATAAATTGTATCTTCAGAAGAAGGGCCGATTTTATTCAAGAGACCTTGTAAAGACAAGAAACATCCGTGTACATCTCCTATAATCCATCGCATAAAAGCTCCTGTTGCTTAATCTTCATAATACTGACTGTTTTTCGTGACATTCTCCCGCCACTCAATTGCTAAGGCAATGCGGAGTGAGGGCTTCTTCTTTTTGCGACCCATCTTCAGCAATCTGAAGATCTCTCGCTGAAGCAGTTGCCGCCGGCAACTCCCGCTGCAAGGGAACTCTTGACGCAAATACTGTGTATCAGCCAATCCGATTGCTCGGATATTTCGTCTCGCATTGATATCTCTATCATGGAGCTGATCGCACGATGGACATCGTCATCTTATCGCCACAACAGCTACAAACCTTAGATCTCGGTTCATAGCGGCCAATGTTGTGCACGGTTTTACCTGCTCGCTCGCACTTATAAGAAAGAAACAAAAGGAGCTGTCCCCATCCGACATTATGAAGAGTGCGTGCCAGTTTTCTGTTTTTGACCGTGCCTTTGATATTCAAATCTTCAACAACAAAAGCTGTGTGGTGTGTTTTCACCAGATCTACTGTCCTTTGCTGAACACGCAATGTCTTGAGTGAATTTTTTAGCAACCTTGGATTATTAATCTTATGACCATCGCTATCAATCAAAAAATTATTCAATCCAAGGTCAATGCCTAAGGTGTTTTCTAGTTTAATCTCTTGAACAACAGGCGCAACACTGTGCTGTGTTTCATCAACGAGCACACGATCATCATCATGGCGGCAAGGTGTTGCTGTGATGACAGTCACTGTCTTGATTCGACTTTCAAAGGAGCAATTTATTTTTGGCAAATGGGAATATTCTTCTTCAAAATCAACAGTGAAATGCTGTGGATATTGAAAAGGTTGTTGAGGATGAGTCTTTCTTTTGAACTTGGGATAGCCTCGTTTGTGTTTTAAAAAACCTTGGAATGCTGAGTCCCCATGCAATAAGGCTGCTAATAAGGACTGACTGTTGACTTCATTGAGCCAAACAAACTCTGGATTTTTCTTTTTTGCCACAAGTTGCCCTTGTAGTTCTGATTTGGACAGACTTTTTTTGGTTTGCTCGTTATGATCGCTCTTAAGTTCTAATGCCCCATAATAGACACGACGTACACAACCAAAATGCTTTTTCAGCAACCTTTCTTGTTCTTCGTCAAGATAGAGGCGATAGCGATAAGCTTTGATCATGTGTTTTGTTTTTCGAGCACATTTTTTTTGACCTGATGGCTGTTG
>RFNU01000177.1 GCA_009927065.1 bacterium
CTACAGCAAACATCATTTTACAAAGATTTTCTGCTTGCTCATGAGCTCTTGAAGAAAATTTGATTTGTTTAAGCTTGGAAACCCCATCAACAAGATGGGCGACACTCTCGCTAAAAATTGCTGCTAACTCTTCTTTTGTAATAGCAGTATCTTCTAAAACATCGTGCAACAACCCAGCTTGTATAGTCTCATGATCAAGCTGAAAGGTTGAAAGTATTTTAGCAACTTCAAACGGATGTGTAATGTACGGCTCGCCAGAAAGGCGAGTTTGTGTTTGATGAGCGCTTTGAGCTAAAAGAAAAGCTTTATGAACTTGTTGGCACTGTTCGGGCGAAAGATAGGTTAATAAGTATTCATTAAATTCACTATAATTCAACACCTGAGATCCTAAATCCTTTTAACTGGTGGCTCCGTCAGTAGACTCTACGCTCAAAACCCCGGCAGCGATTTCTCTTAAGGCTATGACAGTTGCTTTATCATCACCCCAATCTAACGTTGTATCTTGAGCACCTGACATTAATTTACGGGCTCTCTCTGAAGCTTTTAGAACAAGCTCAAAACGATTTTCTACATGATCAAGACAATCTTCAACAGTAATTCTGGCCACTTTTTTATTTCCCTTGTTAACAACATAACGATCGAATAAGATCATGTCTTCTCAGACATCTTAGTTTCTCACACCTTAAAATAAAACTCAATTCATCTACAGATTTATCAATATCCTGATTCAATACAATATAATCATATTCAAAAGCTGCACTAATTTCTGTTTTGGCGATACTTAACCGTTCATGGAGTTCAAAAGAGTCGATCAATGGTTGTCGATGCAAGATTCTCTCTTTAAGAACATCCAAGCTTGGCGGCAAAACAAAAATACTCACAATATCGGGCATATTTTTTTTGACAGATCTAAATCCATTGATATCAATATCTAAAATAAGCCAATCTTCTGACTCATGAGAAGAAAGGATACTTTGCCAGCTAGTGCCATACCAGTTGCTATGAATAAAAGCAGTTTCTATAAAGGCTCCCTCTTGACTAAGTTCTTGAAATTTTTCTAATGTTACAAAGTGATACTCGACGCCATCCTTCTCCCCCGCTCGAGGAGATCGTGTTGTATGGGATATGGAGTATTTTAGAGGCATTATTTTATTCAACCCTTTGATTAAGGTTGATTTTCCAGCCCCAGAAGGAGCTGATATAATGACGATATTGGGAATATTTTTTTTATTCACAAAAAACCCTCCGTTTTTTTGATAAAGTTGTGAAAAATAAAGAACTGGCATGCAAGCTTTGATTGCAATTTTTGTTTATTTTTTTAAGGAATATTTAAATTATACTAGCTTTTGCGAGAATGAATTGATACATTTTGCTTAATTTTTTATTTTGTTATTTAAATTTTACTTTTATGAGGATTAACTATGCGGTTGGACATGCGTGCATTAGATCAAATGCGACTTGTGCGTTTTACGTTGAATTATTTAGATTATGCTGATGGTAGTGTTCTCATTGAAGTAGGCAAAACCAAAGTCATTTGTAGCGCCACTTTTCAACCGGGTGTTCCTCGATTTTTAAAAGGCACAGATTCTGGATGGTTGACCGCCGAGTATGCCATGATTCCCTCAGCGACACATGAACGCACGCCCAGAGAAATTCAAAAAGGTCATCCCACGGGTAGAACAATGGAAATTCAACGTCTTATTGGACGTTCGTTAAGAACATGTCTTGATCTTAATAAACTCGGAGAAAATACTTTTACGTTAGACTGCGATGTGATTCAAGCTGATGGCGGAACACGTACAGCAAGTATTAATGGATGTATTGTTGCCCTCTATTTAGCTATTGAGCGTCTACAGGCTAGAAAAAAAATCCCTGCCGGAGTATTCAAAAACTTTATTGCTGCTATTTCATGCGGAATAGTACAAGAGAATTTGATGCTTGATTTGTCTTATCATGAAGATTCGCATGCGCAGAGTGATTGTAATTTTGTTATGACTGATGATGGCCATTTTATTGAAGTTCAAGCTTCTGCTGAAAGCGCTCCTATAAGCAAAAAACAACTATCGAATATGCTGGATTTAGCTGAACAATATTGTGCTCAAATGATTAAACATCAAAAAAATGCTTTAGGACTGAAAAGTTAAAAAAGGCTGCTCTTGTGGCGCTGATTCTGTCAGTGTCTGTAACAAAGCAACTTTAATTAACGATGCAGGAAGTTGCTCAGCAAGATCTTTTGCTTGAGCAATAAAACCTAAATGCGTATTGATTTTAATCAAAAGAATAGCTAAGTCTATAGACTGTCCCGCCATCTCTTGCCAATGCTGGGCATAAAAAAACACTAGCCACTCTGCTGGATATTCTTTTGATATGTCTTCAAGTGCTTTAAAATGATCGGCTTTAAGATCTAATGGTGATATTTTTTTCAAAAAATATTCTTGATCTTTTTGATTCATAATAAAAAACTGTGAAAAAATAAAATCGTATGTAGATTGTGTCTTCCACATCCAAGAAGGCCATTTCTTAAACTCATTAATAAAATCCCCTCCTATTTGTTCAGGCAGCTGAGATAAATAAACCTTATTTAAAAGCAATTGATGTAACGATGTAGGTAATTTTTTTTGTAAACTATGAAGTAACCGATGTATAGTATTATTATTTTTATCAACCAATGCTTCAGATAACGCATCAATTTCAGATCCAATACGACTTGAAATAGCTGTTAATCGCGGGTATGTTTTTATAACATCGCAATATAGGGATAATTGATCTTCTTGATCAAGAAACTGTAACAGAAAAACATAATCGCTCAATCGATCATTGGTGCTGTGCAATTCATTCTGAGTTTTTTTCAAACGCCATTGAAGTAAATATATTTTTAACAATTGCCATTGATAGGCCAATAGCCCTCCAATAATGAATATCAATACTGCAATTAAATAAAAATAACTTGCTGGGATTTTATAAGACAGATCTCCATATCGAACATCGACAATGCTCGTTGCATAATAATTAATTAAACCTGCAATAATAAGAGCGAGTATCAAATACTTTTTCATAAAAACCCTCACTTATCATATGCGAAAACATGTTGAATGTTAGGTAGTGGATCGCAAAGTTCATTCAAAAAGCTCATTTGCTTGTCGGTTAAACTATCCCACGGTCTTAATAAACATATTTCTTCATATTTTTTCTCATGCAAAAATGTTAAAAGTTTTTTAATATGTTGAGTGCTAGGGGAGGCAGGATGTTCTATTTTTATCCCTAATAATTGCAAATATGAATTTTCATTTTTTACGCTATTATCTGAAACTGGTAAATGAGCTTTCAGATCTTGCTCAAAAGATGTCCATGTTGAACGATGTTGCAGATAAGATACTAATTTAATTTTTTCTTGCTGAGGTATAATTTGTGTTTGGGCTATTAATGCCAATGCATCTTGTAATCGAGATTGTTTTAATAGATCAGCAATTTTTATTTGAATCATTAAGACTGTATCATATTTAAGAGCTAAAATAGCATGAACAAGCTCTTCTGATGCTGGATCACTATGTCCTATTTTTATATTGAGTAATGTTGCAGTAAACTTTCTCTCAAGCGCATCAAAATCTTCTTGCTGATTTTTCAAATTTTTTTTCAATTGGTTGATAGTCTCATGTTGCTGTTCTGTTTTATTAAACAACGTATTAAGCTGTTTAATATCAAGATCATTCGTAGATAAACGTTTTTCAACAATAACAACGAATGCTGTTAATAGCGTTAAAAATAGAAAAGTTCCTATTACTGATCGACTCAATGGCATATGACTTCCTTGGATTGTTTTAATATTAACGTTACGCACTAATAAAGTTCTGTCAATAATCCTTCTTTATTATTTACTTTGTTTTAGTGTGGTAGCGCTATTAATGAACTGTTGAAGCGCAAAGACTAAAATATTCGCTAATTGAATTGACTGAGAAAATTTTTTCATTTGCGAGGGTAATCCTTGATGAGTATCATAAAATAATCGACTGATTTGCTGCAGGGATCCTGCTTGATTTCTGTCAAGACATTGCTGATGCATTTGACTCAATAATAAAAAAGACGGTATTGGATTACGATTATCATATTCTGGTAAAAATTGATGGGCTTTAAAAACAAGATTTGCGATTTCTTCATCCGGTAAAGGATAAATTTCCTCCGCGACTCTCGATGTTGCTGCATTGAAATGACTTACCAAGGCTCTGATATAAACATCTCGATCTGCATCTTCCCCTTCTATCCATCGATGAGAAAGACTGCCCAGATCTTTGGCGAGATTTGGATCAAAATTATCCGCCGAATTTATAAAAATATCGGCTATTTCTTTTTCTCTTTGATTAAAAAGATCTCGAAGGCGATCTGGGATTATCTTGTTTATTTTATTTAGATTTTCTGTTAAAAATGGAATGACTTCATTTAATTGCATCCCGAACAATTCAGTTTTATTAGGTTGTTTTTCTGATAAATAAGTTAATAATTTTGCTGGAACTGAGGCTATTAATGCCAAAAAATTTGCTTTAACTGATTCTGTATCAATATCAGGTTGAGATACGGCTGCAACAAAATTTTCATCAATAATTCTGAGTATTTCTAGATAGGTGAAAAAATATGTCTCAGAAAATCCTTTTATAGGACTGTTCGGTGTTTCAAGAGTATCCGTCAACTCAGTTGGGGTTAACTTGAAATGCTGAAAAAGCATCGATCCCTTTGTGACGCATTCTCCAATATCAATATCATTCAATATTTTATTCAAGTAATCCGCTGGTAAATTATATTCTCTAGGCATAGCTCTATGATGATTTAAGCTTTTACTAATTATAGCTTATTTCTTCAAGCCAATGATGCTGACAAATTCTTGGCTTTTTAGCCCAATGTCTAAAATATTTTTCAAGTCTTCTGGAGGATAGTAATACTTCGGCAGAACAGTTCCATTGTAATTGGCTAATCGCTAATGCCGAACTAATTGAACTGCAAACAACGAAATCAACGTCTTGAAAAAAATTTGATGCGTGATCATTGATGAAATATACAGGCCAATTCCAATGAGTGATATGTATTTTGACAGAAGGATAGTGATCAATAAGAAATTGACGATGTTTCAGCAATCCTTGAAATGATCCGACCCATAAAACACTTGTTGATCTTATTTTTTCCTGATAGTACTCTAACAGTCGTCTCAGATTATATGGCTCATTCTGAAGTGAAAATATTTTACTGCCAGGTCTTTTTTGCAAAAGATACGCCGCCGTTTGATTTCCTATACAATAATATTCTTGAACAAAGAGATTCTGTTGTAAAAAGCAATCGATAGCCGTCATTGATGAAAGAATGACTCCTGTCATATGCTGACATTGAGGGATGTTTGTATTTTCTTTAATACGAACACATGGCTTATGAATAAGATCTACCCCTTTTTCTTTTAAAGATTGTTCACTCGCTAAACTTAATGATCGAGTATGTGTTAAAACAATTTTAATTGACATTTAGACCAATCAATTGCCGGCAAATCAAATTCTTTGGAAACCCACTGAAGAGCCTCGGTTAGATGAGAAAAATTAGCTGCTTTACGCAACCAGCGATCTTCTGAACAACAAGCAAAAACTGTTAAATCCACAGAAAGCGGGTCAATACTGAGTACATCAGCATAAATACCAAAAGCACTATCGCAAGAAGCATTAAATTGTTGTGCAATAGCCCGCTCCCAATCAACACGAAAAGATACTTTGGTAGCATTTTTTTTGTTAAGGACTTTAATAAGGTCAGCATCATCAGCTCGACACTGCAGAGCAATGATGCCTTGATTGAATGCAGGAGTCATAGTCTCTACTGAAAAAGAAAAATGATTTCGATTGATATTTAAACGATCTAGACCTGCTGCTGCCACGACAATACCATCATACTCTTTATTGTCTAGGCGAGCTAATCGCGTAAGAACATTCCCTCTCAGTAAAGCAAATTTAACATCTGTTCGTAGAATTTTTAACTGAGCTGCTCGTCTTAGTGAAGATGTACCTATAACAGATCCTTCCGGTAAATTCTCTATTGAGTCATATGGGCTCACTAAACAATCATGCGGACTGGCTGCCTCTAAAAATCCAGCGGTAATCAATCCAGGAGCATTCTTAATCGGCATATCTTTTAAAGAATGCACTGCAATATCAGCTTTTTTATCGAGTAATGCTTGCTCTATTTCCTTAATAAATAATCCTTTACCACCACTTTTACTTAATGATATATCAAGCCTACGATCACCTTCTGTTGTTAAAAATAAAATGTTATTGACCTGCAAATTGTTTTGGGCTAAAAAATCACAAGCCAAACGGGTCTGTGCTTGAGCTAATCCTGAAGCACGACTAGCGACAGTGAGCCCAGAGCCATCAACAATATTTTTCATATACTTACCGCTCATCCAATAAAAGCATTGGTTGACTTTGACCAAACATAAGAAGCAAAAATGGAATAAGTGCAATACTAAAAATACCGAAGGAAAAACAAAGCATGATCAACATAGAGTAAGTTCTAGCTCCACGCTCAGAAGTAATAATTTCATCAACAATCTTCGCAGAAACATGATGAACAAGATTTTCTATTTCATGCGCAGATTGTGATAGTGTAATTAATGGGCTATTGGGAGAATGATCTAAATCAATCATCATCTCGGCTAAGTTTTTAAAGTTATTAGCATAATCCGCAATCAGATCATAAAATATTTGCTTATCACCCTCTGGAAGAAAATCATCTTCATCTAAATCATCTAAAAAATTCTGCAAATAGGCTTTATAGCGTTCTAGATACTTTAATGATGGGCGCAGAAAAAAATTCTTTTCTGTTAAAGATAATTTCATAAGTGCATATTGATAATCATGCAACTTAACACGCACTGAAGGATCGTGATTTTCTAAATTCCAAACAAAAGAATCAATCTTTAAAAACCCATTTTTGACTTTACCACGCAGACCATGATCATAATCTAATCCTATTTTTGCGTAACAATCACAAACTTTCTCAAAATTCTTCTTATAACTTGTTAAGCTTTCATGAATTTTCAATAATGATTCTGATAGCTGCGGCTGATCGGCAAGAAGAGATCTTAAATACTCAGCATCTGAAACCAAAACTGTGGCGTTGGTCTCAAATTTCTTTAACTCATCCCAACTCAAGCGCGTCAAAAAGTTTTTTTCATTTTTTCGCAATAATAAAACGTCTGCATCAAGTTTATAAGAATGGCTAATAGCGTCTTTTAAAATCGTCATTTGCATCAAATGTGACTCAAAAACTTTAGCCAGCATCATTAATAACGATGCTATAACAAAAAATATTAGAAGGAATTTGTGTCTGGTCGTCATAATATAAATTAAGAAAAGAATCTTTGCTTGGTTAATATTCTACTCTAAATAGTCTTTAAGAATCAAAGATTCTTGCTCTAATATTAATTGAATTAAATTTACTTGCTTCTTTTGTGATCATGATTATTTGCAAATCCGTTAACGTGACATAGTTCTGCACAACATTTCTTAGCCTGATGAAGATCCATTCTGTATTTTATTTAATTAAAGCCAAAATGGTAACCCGAATATCATAAAAATTATTAGCATTATTGTTGAATGAAAAAAGCCTATTTTCCACCACTGTCTTAATGTCCAATACCCTGAACCATAAATAACTGTCCCCGTCCCCGTACCATAGTGAGTCAAGCCAGCTGACAATGATGTTGAAAATGCTAATGCAAAGAGTAATGGTTGCATTTGAATGCCAGCATGTAATCCCACCATCATGAGAGGTTGAAATAGGGTAGTGATATGACTTGTTAAAGATGCAAAAAAATAATGTGCATAAAAATTAATTGCCATTAAAATCACAAGCAACAATAATGGATTTGCTTGTGGCATGTAATATCCAATTGAATGCGCAAACCATGAAATAAATCCATAATCCTTCATGGCTGACGATAATGTAAATAATACTGTTAACCAGATAAAAGTAGTCCATGCGTGTGAGTCAGAAGTAACGTCCTGCCATGTAAGAACTTCTGTTACTAACAACCCTGTTACTGCGATAATAGCAGCAGAAGTAGGATGAATAGAAAAATAAGGTCCAATAACCCAAGCCCCCAATAAAAATAAAAAGGTTAAGGCCATAATGAGTTCTTTTCTTGATATCGATCCTAATGATACATAAGCTGCATGTGATTTAGATTTAACATCTTCAACATGAGTGATATTTGTGTCTGATAAATACATCACGAGTGGAGGAGTAATGAGCAAGCAAATTATTCCCGGCAAAAATGCTGCTTTGCACCAGCTCACCCAGTCACCATCCAATCCAAACGTCGCTCCAATAGACGCTATCATCGGATTGCCAGCCATAGCTGTTAAAAACATACTAGAACTAATCAAATTTGCTTGAAAACATCCGTATAATAAAAAAGCTGTTAAATGCCTTTGGTTTTTGTGTATCCCTACTGGCTTACCAAATATATTATCGCCTAAAGAATGTGCTATCGGATAAATCAATCCACCACCTCTTGCTGTATTTGAAGGAATAAATGGGGCAATGAATACTTCTGCAAAAATAAGCGCATACGATAATCGCAAGGGAGTTGATCCCAAACAAGCTGCCATGTATAAAGCTATGCGAGAGCCTAAACCAGAAACTACAAATCCTCTAGCGATAAAAAAGGCCATCAGTACAAGCCATGACACTGGATAACTAAACTTCTCCAAACAAACATCGATAGTCAAAGTTCCTGTTACAAGAGAAAGAGATAAAGCGATAAAAGAGACCACCCCCATATCGTAACTTTTCGATATAATAAGCGCCAATGTCACCAAAAAAATAATAAAGGATTGCCAACCTATTTGCTCAACACCTACAGGTGGTGGAGTTAACCATAAAATACAAGCTCCGATCGTGATGATGAGAAGATTATAAACGCTTGATGGGGACTCTTGTTTAGCTTTATGTGTCATATCGCATTGAATTCATGATCTACAGAATCTCTATAATAGTTGATGCACCATCATCAAACAAGCAGCAGTCATCATTGGCAAAATAGGCTATGGCTTAATAATATTTTAAAAAACCATGGAATGCTGAGTTCAAATTCAACAAGGCTGCTAGTAAGGACTGACCGTTGACTTCATTGAGCCAAACAAACGCTGGATTTTTCGTTTTTGCCACAAGTTGTCGTTGGAGTTCAGATCGTGCGAGCGTTTTTTGGTTTGTTCGTCATGATAAATTTGGGCGCGTAATGCACAATTCTAGACATGACGCACACAACCAAAATGTTTTTTCAGCAACGTTTCTTGTTCTTAGTTAGGATAGAGGCGATAGCGATAGGCTTTGAGGTTTTGTTTTGTTTTTCGATCAGATTTT
>RFNU01000030.1 GCA_009927065.1 bacterium
ATATAATATATGATATATGATATATAATATTATGCCAAGTGCGCCAAATTCCGATCAATGCTGGTTTCCGTCTCTTGCAAAATACAATGGAATATTTGGTAAAGCGGGTTCTCGCGAAGGTGCACGAAAATATCGCATATTTGGAATTGCTATTATGGACACTATAGTTGTTCTCGCATTTGCATATCTTTTTTCTTTATGGAATGGTTATCCGTTTATTACAAATGCACTCGGACTTTTTGTATTGGGAATTATAGTACATCGCGCGTTTTGTGTGAGAACCGCTGTAGATCGAATTTTGTTTCCGTAAACATATATAAATCTAACATGCTAATAAATATATCATATTGAGTGAGAGAGAAAAAGCGTAGCTATGATATATTTTTTATTGCCAAATGTAAATACGGCTATATATAAATACATTGATTGTTTGTTCTCACCAAACCCACCAGATATTACTATATCAAATTCCTGTCTCATTATTTGTTTGAAATAAAAAACAAAATTAAACAATATGAGAACAATTGGAATGAGTATAAAAAATATACAAATCCTTATGAATTTATAAATACTATAATTCCAGGAAAGAACCGGTGTGTAGCAAAATATAAACCACTTTCGCGTTCATATTTTAAAATGATTGAAATCATACATTTTTTAGTAAAATTGGATGAAGACGATTATGTTTGGGAGGATCGGCGCACCGGGTCTTTTGAGGATGAATCCGAGATTCAAAAAAACGGAGGATATCAGAACCGCCATATAGACCTTACACAAAAATCGCCTATTTGTACATTCCATTTAGCAGAAGGACCGGGTGGATTTATAGAAGCAATTGTGAATATGCGAAATAATCCATTGGATAAATATTATGGAATGACTATTATGGATGATGTAGAGAACTGTAAAATATATTCACTTCCAAAAGTGGAAGAAAAGGGGATGAATGTTCCAGGATGGAAAAAAACAGAATCTTTTTTGCGTTCTCATCCAAACATATTATTAGAATATGGAGTAGATGGAACTGGAAATATATTGTCTATTGAGAACTTTATGTATTGTCGTAATAAATATGGCAGTTCTATGGATTTTATTACCGCAGATGGTGGATTCGATTTTTCTATAGATTTTAATAACCAAGAAATGAACATGGCGTCACTATTATTTGCACAAATATGTTATGCATTTTGTTTACAAAAACAAGGTGGATGTTTTATATTAAAAATTTTTGATTGTTTTATGGATCATACGGTAGATATATTGTATATTTTGTCTAGTTTTTATGAAAAGGTATATATAACAAAACCGCAAACTAGTAGATATGCAAATTCGGAAAAATATATAGTATGTAAAAACTTTTTATTTGAAAATGACAATGATATATTCCCTTATTTAAAAAATGCGTTTCAAAAAATGTCTCTAGGATTAGATTCTTCCTCACTTTTTTCTCAATCCCAAAAAGTCAGTTCTCGCATCAAATCTCATATATATAGATTTTTAAAAATACCGGTATCATTGTATTATATTTATCGATTAGAAGAATATAATTCTATATTTGGACAACAGCAAATAGAGAATATTTATCAAACTATAATATTAATTGAACATACAAGTAATCAAAGAATTCGTGAAGATGAAACACGCATGTTAGCAAGGGATCGGGATCGGAGATGCGAAGCGTCGGAGATTCTAAAAAATGAAGGGTTTGGAAATGAAGGGTTGTCTAAAAAAAACTGTAATCAAAAATGGCATAAAATACGCGAGGTTTCAGGCGACATCGGCCGTGATACGGGAGAACAAATTCCGGAAGAATTGGGAATTGTTCTCCAAAATCACAATACGACTCCGGAGATAAGCTCCTCCACTATATTGCTCGGTACGCGTCGGGGCTCAGATGCTTCGCATCTTCGCACTATTGCTAATATTCGACATCCTAAAACAGATAATTTATTGAGAACAAATATACAAAAGTGCATTCAATGGTGTATAAAACATAATATATCTTATGCGAGCTTGGACTCTGTCTTAGAAATGTCCAGGCGTTAGCCGAATCGCATATTCCGCATCTTACGATTTAACATACATTTACGAACACCGCCGGTATATTTACTCAAAGTAGGAATTTTTATATTGGGAAACCCTATACGATCTTTTAATGTATAACCGTATGAAGGAACACCATATGCAACTGCATCTGCGGTTTGGTTTCCATATGCACTACGAAATGTATTTGCTGCCTGTGTAATAGTATTATATCGTTTGCGCGTAATAAGATCACCCGATGTAACTGCACCCTGACGACCAAATTGTGGATTATTCGGTTTATAATAAATAGGAATATAGTTTGTTTGTAATGCTGGAATAGTATTACCTAAAATAGACTGATTTGAAGTATTTGTAGTAGTCGTAGGATATGTACCGGCAGAGAACCCAAGTCCTTGTGTAAATATAGATGCACTTGAAATAGTGACATTTGGATTAAAATATAAACCAGTATTCAATAATACCCATGAAGAATGTATTGTCGGATATTGATATGTAGTTCCTATAGTACCAACCTCTGGGAGAACTAAAGAGTCTAATTCAATGCGATTATTTGAAACATTATAAATAAATTGCAAGAAAAAAGTGATTGTATTTGTAGTCAATAGAACTAAATAATGATTATTGTTATACATTGTTTTTTGCAAAATACTATTGAATTCACTGATATTATATGATCCTATAGGAATAGTAACCGTATAAGAATTCACTGTATTTGAACCAGAATTTGCTATGTTATTCAACCATTTATATGTAAATGTAACTGGAGAAGTAACCTTGAATTTTGGGCAATGTGATATACCATTTGCAGTATAGATATTATTATAGGATGCATTTGTTCCAGGTTTTGCAGTAGGATCGCCTTGTTTAATATGGAAATATTGGGTTTGTTTATAAGTGCGATTACGCGCAGTTAAATATTGATTTGTATCAGTATAATAAGTATCATTATTGGTATTTGTGTCAAATTTGCGACGAATCATACCAGAACTGCGAACACGCCGCTTTGCGTTGTTTTCTTGTGACAAAAATTCTTGGCAAGTTGGATCCGAAGAAATAGGATTGGGTGGA
>RFNU01000243.1 GCA_009927065.1 bacterium
TTAAACAAAGAGCAGGACGTGCTTGACCTTCCCGTCAACGAAAAGGATTGCGCACGTGTTTTGTTCAATTCTCATGCAAAAGCTGCAGCGATGTTAGCGCGTTCATTTGATAATCGGGGTTGTTCGTGGCTTAGCATGAAAGGTTTCGGTATGCCCTTTTGTGGTAATAAATCAGGATGTGATGCAGGCTCTGATTCAGAATTGAATTGTTTTTTCACAAAAAATTCTATTTTTTTATGAATAAAAGTTTTTGGCATAATGAAGCTATCAATGAATTCTTCACCTAGTCCATAACACGTCTTTAACATTTGACTGATAGCATAAACTCCTTTTCCGGTTACACAAGCAAAAGCTGGATATACAAGAAACGCCCATTTTGAGGAAGATAAGCTTATTAAGGTATTCAAGGTGAGAGGATTTAAGAGTAATGCGGATAATGTATATATAGCCAAGGCAGTTAATCCCATGTATGAGGCGGTACATACAATAATAGCACCGACTAGGAATGATTTATTTTTACTGCAATCCAAAGTCCTATATAATTTATTAAGCACAAACTGTAAACCACATCCCAACGATAAAGCTAATTCACCTATGAAAAAGCTGAACATCCCTGTTGAAAGGAGAGGGGTAATTGTAGTAGCTTTTGGAAAAAAACAGCTGAATATAAAAAAAATATTATTGATAATCTTTAAATATTCTCCATTGTTTTTTATTTTTAGGCGATATTCTTTTTGAACCTCAATCTGAAATGTGAGCGGCTCGAAAATTATTTGCTGCAATAGAAATTGCTGGAATGAACCAACACGCTCTAGGTATTGCCCCGGATGACCGCTATAACGAGAATAACCAAAATCAATGACTCGTGCAGTTTTTGATTCTTCATCATAAAGAACATTCTGGTTATGGAGGTCATGATGCACTAGACTTGTTTTGCTATAAAAATCAGTTAAGCACCGATCAATCGGCTCAATTATTTCCTTTACTTTTATTAGCTTTGCATACTTGTTGCGATCTATGAATTCTTTAACAGTTACGCCAGGAAATTTTTGTATGATTAAACAGTAATGACCTTTATCTGAATCATAACACCAATCTTTTAAAGCATTCATTTTATAATAAGCATAAATTTCACGATAGACACAGTAAGCTTGGCGCGTATTTGATATATGGGCAAAATGGCCATCTGGCTTTTCATTAATAATTTTTGCTAGAAGATGATCATTATTTACTATAGTGTGAATTGCACCAAAGCACCCTATAGGAACATGGCAGCTATTAATTTCATATTGATTTTTCATGTAATTTTAATTAATTTTTTAATTTATTGAACTTTATATTTAATTAAATAAATTGTCAATTAATTTAATTGTTTTTCAGACAGTTAATTAAAAATCTTCAAAGGTCACGCGCTCTGCTTGATCTCGCCTTTTGCATCTCACTGGGCGTCACCCTATTAACTCATATCGTAATACCCCTTGAGTGCACAAGATTCATATAATGGATATTATATTGTCCCCTGAATACAGAATCAAAACCGTTTTTTTCTAAGATCTGAAGACATCGTTCATTTTTCCTGAAATGGTTTAATCATCGCTCTAAGTGGTTTGATTGTGATGCCAGATAACCCCCTATTGACATCACATTATTCTGTAAATAATAAAAAATATTTTTAAGAATGTAGCAGAAAATATCAAGATAATGGTCTAGATGAAAATCATAAGAAATTATTTTTTTAGTGCTATGCCTAAAGACTTACCAAACTCCGCTAAATCATTCATTTTTGATCAATCCAGAAATAGATTAATTGCAGGTCAATCTCACCCAACTAATATAAGTAAAAAAAAACCAAAACCTTTAAAATCATCAAACAATGAAGATTGGTATTTAAAACGTATTAATGACGCAAACAGCTCTGATTCGTTAGAGGCGTCTTTAGCGCTAGCAGAAATGGAAGTTTTTGCTCAAGAATACCGTCGTTTAATATGCCCAACACATCTCTTTAATGGAAAAAATATTTATACAAAATATAGAGTCGCTTTTGATGAGAACAACCCGGATAATGTTTATGTTTCATCAAAAATGATGAAACTCATGGGGTATTTTTCTTTTGATACATCAGGAGCAATCAGCTTTCCTAAACCGTATAAACATATTACTGCGAATATTCAAGATATTCCTGGCTTGGGCTGCTCTTCTTTCCTCGCTAAATTTTTGGGTGATATAGATTTTAAAATTGGTAATGCGGTCATAATCAATGATGGTCCCAATCAACTTTATTTCAGTCAAATAGATTCTGGCTGTTGTTTTGCCGGTACTGCCAATCCTGATTTTGGTTCAAAAATCTATGCTTTTCAAGACTTAAATAAGACTGATTTTGCTTTCTTGCAATTAATAATTAAATCAATCATTAAAAAAGCAGTTCCTTCAAATGATAAAATTAAAAATTTATATGACAAAGTTCTTTCTGTTGATGAAGAATCCTATCAATATCTTTTTCTTGGAAAAAAAGAAGTGGATTACTTAAAAAGGATTATCATGAAGTCGGGTGCCAACAGTCTTGCAATAAAAATTGCGTATAAAGATTGGGACCCTGGAAAGCTTACAGCGCAAGAAATACTTCTTAACCCAGCCACAAACTTAAAGATTTATAATTATCTTGAAGCCATCAAAGAGGATACAAAATATAATAATTTTACCCCCCTTTTAGCACAGGCTTCACAAAAACCTCACGTCAAAAAAGAAACAATGATTACCGCCTTAAGATCAGCAATGCTACCAGATTTTTTTGAAGAAACATTGATGTCGCATTATTTTTCAAAAAGTGCGTACTCAGAAAAAACAAAGCTCGATATTAAAGAGCATATGCAAAAACAAAAAGATATTCTCTTTGCAGTGCTGACTGCGGAACCAGCATGCAGGGAATTTTTTTTAAATGATCGTGCAATACAGCAGGGCTTGCTAAGACAAGAACTGGAACGCATGTTTAATTCCTTAAAAGATTTTACTGCTTACGCTAAAGTAAAACCCAGCGAAGAAATTGCTGATTTTCAGGAAAAATTCGTACTCAATGTTAGCCCCCTGATCAGTCAGATGATCAATCACCCATCAATGAATCTAGCTAAAAGACTCTCATTTTGGAATGAAGCAAGACGAGCTTCTTCAGAGCACAGTAGTTTTAATAGATTATTTTTAGAAACAGTAGCTTCAATCATGGAGCCTACACTAAAAGATCACATAATCCAAACCAAATCAAAGCGGCTTACTCAAATAGATTCAACACTGTTAAAAAAAGAGATAGAGGAGACGCTCAGATCCGAAATGCTCAGTTTAGAGACAAAAAATTTGCTGAGAGATTTAAAACAGACGTTAAAAGGGACTATTGCAGAAAAAACCGTAACTCTGCCTCCACCTCCTATCTCACGTAGCAGTGTTCGTGAAGCGCCGAAGAAATCTCTTATTTCTTTAGCGAAGGAAGTGATGGAGAAAAGAGCGCGAGCTATTTTGAACAGCATCCCCGTTGGGCGTAGGAAGAAGGGCTCTGATACAGAACGCTTAATTAAGTGACATAACATAGCCTCCACTAACGGAAAAGCGATGTTGGTGGGGCTGATCTCTTCTTTAGACCTATTGCTATCAACTGGTGGTTCTTTTGCTCTATCTGGATAGGTTGCCTTGATAACTAACGCTCCGGAGCTGCTCTTTATCCCATTGTTGTCTCCCAACCCAAATCGACTCATCCGATTTGACGTCTTTATCGTGAAGCTACAGAATTTTGAGGTTGTTTGTTTTGTGTAAGATTTTTCCAAATCATTCCCTTTTATAGGAGAAGTACAAAAAGCTGTTACGCAAGTTTTTGTCAAAAAAAGCGTTATTAACCAAGGTAGAATTTTCACGTTGGTTAATAACGCTTGCAATGGAACGCTTGCGTTAACATGACTTATTTTTGATAAAATTGACTCAATGCAGAAGCTGGATTAGGACCATTAATTTCTGGGGCAAATTTCTCTCTAATCTCTTCAATAATAATATTTTTTTTTGCTATTAACTCGTTACTTTTGGCACTATCTTCTTTAATCTCTGCATCAAGCTTTGCCTTTATAAAGCGAGTTTTTTTATCATCTTTGCCTTTAGAGTTTTGATGACCTGCTTTGTATAAAGCGAGATGCAGTGTCATATTTTTAGCTTGCAGTGAAGCCAGCTCGATATCAATTTGGTGTGCTTTCTCAGCTAGCTCTAAAAAGTCAGGATTAGTCACAAAGTCTCTATTTTTAAAAAAACTAGTTTTTCTTGGCCATAAACGTTTTAAAGGATTATCCATACTTTTTTATCATTATTTTCTTTAAAAATAGTATATTTTTCAAAAAAAATCAAGGTTATAGTCTAAATAAAAGTACAAGAAATAATTTTTAACACTATGACTGAACAGTTACCTCCATCGGCCAAGAGCCTTGATTTGACCTTGTTCAAGAAGACAGGATTGATGTCATTTACGCATAAGGTCTTTGTGGGTAGTAAGCGATTAAAACACCCCGATAAAAAAAATAGTCAATGGCATCTAAAAAATATTCCAAACAACTTATCAAAGAAACAAGCTATTCCTTTAGCTGAGTTGGAAGTTTTTGCGCAAGAATATCGTCGTTTGCTTTGCCCAACTCATTTGTTTAACGGAAAAAATATTTATACAAAATATAGATTGGCTTATGATGAACAACACCCAGATAATCTTTATGTTGCATCAAAAAGTTTAAAACTTATGGGAAGAAGCGGGGATTTTTCTTTTGACCATGAAGGAACCCTAACCTTTAAAGACGATCCAACAACAGGCTTAAATCTTAAAGACATTCCTGGATTGGGCTGTTCTTGTTTATTTGCCAAGATCTTAGGTGAAGTCGATTTTAAAATCCAAAATGCAGTGATTATCAACGACGGTCTAAAGGCCGATGGTACGCCTCAACTGTATTTCAGCCAAATTGATTCAGAATGGTCTTTTGCTGGCACTGCCAATACTAAATTTCGTTCATTGAATCTCGATACAGGATTGATGACAGCAGGAGAAGTCATTGCAAATCCCTATACATTATCTAAGTTTTACAATTATCTTTCATTAATACAGAAAGGAACAGATCATTATCAATTCAAAGAGTTTTTATTAAAGACCTCACAAGAACCTCATGTCAAACAAGAAACAATGATCACAGCTTTAAGATCCGCACTGCTACCAGATTTTTTTGAAGAACCATTGATGTCTCATTATTTTTCAAAGAGCAAGTCTTCGCAAAAAACAAAAAAAACGATTCAATCTTATATGAAAGAACAAAAAAACATTCTTGTTGAGGTACTGACTCAAGAATCAGAATGCAGAGAATTTTTTTTAAATGACGATGCAATACAGAGCGGGCTGCTCAGAAAAGAGTTGAATGAAATGTTTAATTCTTTAAAAGAGTTCACTGCCTACGGCAAAGTCAAACCTAGCGACGAAATTACTGATTTTGAAGAAAAATTTATCTTGAATCTGCAAGAATTTATCACGTTGATGATCATGAATCCAACAATGAATAAGGATCAAAGAAAAGCATTTTTTAATGAAGCAAAACAAGCCTCAGCACAGAGTGATTTTAACAGATTATTCTTCAAAACAGTCTGTTTAAGCATCGAGAGTTCTATTTATGAACAAATCAAGAGCTTGTCATTAAACTTTGAACATAGAAGAGAGATGATACAATCATCAGGATCATGGAGCGATTATAATGACTTAAAAACTGAGATAAAAAGCTCTATTGCAATGATCGATGACATACTCGATAAATTAGAAAGTTTACCTCCAAGCGGCCTAGAAGAATATAACCGTGAGGTGAGACGACTCAGAGATGATCTGATAGAAAAAAATAAACTCTTACAAGTATCCGCTACGACCTATCAAAAAATGTACCGCTATCTTGTACCCAAAAGTGAGAAAAAACTGCTTTTTTCCGGTCATGGAGAATTATTTGCAGAAGGCATTTATCACGCGCATAACATACAACCAAGAAAATAAGGATAGAGATCATGATGGTATAAGGCTGTTCATGTATCAATTTGTACGTTATCGTACAGGATGCTTGAATAAGTTTTGGTTTCACTATTTTTTTGGTGGTGTTATTGTGTTGTCGTTTGAATTTATCTTTATACAATCCTTTGCTTTCCCGGAAAATAATGATTGACCACAACTCATCCTGTTTGCTTGATCAATGCCATCATCTATCCTCTTTTCTGTATTAACACTGTGATAAGAGGGTGATAAACCGATTGCAGCTCTCAAATTGTCCTTAACCGTGCTGAAGAGTGATTTTTGTTCTTTTAGAGCATCAATCTCTGCTCTAAATCTGATGATATCGTTTGTTGATAATAAATCATCTACTTTTTCACCAATAAAATATTTATGGGTAGCATTTAAGAAGTCTGAAATTCTATTATGAAACAATGTTTCATCTACAACCCTAAAAATGGGTAGAGCTGATGCAGCTATTGCGTTAAAGATTGCAAACGTCACTGCAATAAATTGAGCGCCAGGTATAAGACTTAGACCAGTTGACAGAAGTGATCCGAGAAAAATTCCATGAGCAATCATAAGATTATTTCTTGCTTTGTCTCGATCATATGCTAACACGGCTATTTCTTTAATAAGATTTTTTTGATCTTCAGTAAGGGAGTTTGCAGCTTCCAAACCTATTGTGTTGATTAACTCTTTCTTAAGATCGAACCCTACTTTTCCGATATTTGCCTGATGATTAATAAAAAACTGGTCGAGAGGGGTGGATTGTGACAGCGCTTTTAACTCACGAATTTTACTGTCCAATAAAATTTGATGCATAGCAACCGTTCTTTTGATAGAACGCCTATTATAGAAAGACACAACAACATTGACTACTGGCACCATGAGAAGCAGGAAAGTACTAACATTAAGAGCTGTTTTGATGGCAAGAGCCACATAGCCTTTCGCGGTATCCCTAATAATTTTATCGTTTAATTCATTAAAATGCCGTTCGCCTTTAATCATTTTATTAACTAACTGCCTATCTGAAGAAAGAACAGCGTTTAAAATAGAGACTTCAGAGATCTTATTGTTCATAGTGCTCAAGGTACAACTAAACTCTATTTGATTAATAGTATTAACGTCTTTAACGTCAATTTTACCTTTTAAAGTCTTTAACATAGCAGCTAACGCATCACCATCC
>RFNU01000157.1 GCA_009927065.1 bacterium
CATGGATTTTAGCCATTTTTCTAACTTTTGGTTGCTTATCTTTGTTATATTGGATTCCTGTGAGTGCTTTTAAAACCATCATTTTTTCTGGTTTAACTATTCTTATCTATCCATATACTAAACGTTATTTTTCACTACCTCAGGTGTTTTTAGGCATAAGCTTTGCTTCAAGCATTCCGGTTGTCTATTCTATTTTTGAAAGCGCTTTTTCAATAACAATGTATTGGCTTTTTTTTGCCACTGTATGCTGGGTCATCAGCTATGACACGTTCTATGCTTTAAATGATTTGGAAGATGATCAACTCCTTCCGATTTACTCATTACCCAAGACACTTGGTGAAAAAAACAGTAAATTACTCGCTCAAATTTTACTGATGGTTGCAGAAATTATTATGATTGGTGTCATCGATTACTCGACAAGCAATATCTTGTTAGTCTTTGTGTCAATTGCTTTAGTTTATTATATAATTTACGATGCTCAAAATAATAAGATTAATAATTTAGACTTATTTCACCTTAATGGTTTATTAGGATTATTATGGTGTATGATACATTTTAACGAGTAGTCAAAACTTCTATATTAGTAAATACGTTTTGTGGCATAATATTTTCAACAGAACAAATAACAACTTCAATCAGGATTAACAATATGATTATTAAAGCAAAAGTTCTTAATCCTTTACTTGAGAAATTCACTTTACCTAAATATCAAACAGCTATGAGCGCTGGAATGGATCTCCTTGCATGTATTGAAGAGCCTATTACGATTGAGCCCAATCAAGTTGTTATGATTCCAACAGGGCTAGCGATTTTTATTAATAACCCTCAATACGCAGGAATGATTCTTCCTCGTTCGGGATTAGGCCATAAAGGCTTAGTGCTAGGCAATTTAGTGGGCTTAATTGATGCTGATTATCAAGGCGAGCTTAAAATTTCTTGTTGGAATAGATCCCAACAATTATTTACTATTGAGCCAGGATTGCGCCTTGCCCAGCTGATTATCGTCCCTATAATGCAAGCACAGCTTGAGTATGTTGATTCTTTTGATGAAACTGAACGTGGTACCGGCGGATTCGGTTCAACTGGTTTTATTGCTGACAATAAAATTATTGAGAAGATCTTAGGATAAAACATCTAAGGCCTTGAATTTTTCAAGAAAGACGATACAATGAACGTTATTATTCAATAAGTATAAATTCGCTATGAGAAAGTGTTCTGTCAGCCAGCGCACCACGGGTTTCGGACATCGTGTCGCTCACTGTAATAAAAAAACAAAAAGAACTTTTCGCGTCAATATGATTTCCAAACGCGTATGGGTTCCTGAACTTAATCGATTTGTCCGTGTTAAATTATCAGCACGTGGCTTAAAAACTCTTGATAAGAACGGTCCAGCATACCTTCTTGAAATTGGCGCTATCTAAGGATAAATAATGGCTAGTAAATCAAAAAGTACTATTAAAATCATCTTGCGCTCAACTGATCCGGCTTCACGCTACTTCTACACAGCAAAGAAAAGCAAGAAAAATAAAGAGAAATTAAAATTACGTAAATTCGATCCTATCGTTAACAAGCACGTGGAATTTATCGAAGAAAAAATGCGTTAAGATGCGCGTACTTACGCTCAACGTTAACGGCATCAGGTCAGCCCTCAAAAAAGGGTTGGCCCAATGGCTAGAAACTCTTAATGCAGATCTGATCTTATTACAAGAAATCCGTGCATCATCAGACTCATGGAATGAATTATCTCTCCTTCCAGCCTATCATAGAATATTCAACTATGCAGTCCAACCAGGATATTCTGGTGTCGGTATACTATCTCGTTACCCACTACAAGAGGTTCTTCTTGCCCATCCATGTTTATCTTTACACAATGAAGGTCGATTTATTCAAGCCCGTATCGGCCGTATGCAGATTATTAATCTTTACTGTCCCTCTGGAAGCTCGAGCCCTGAGCGACAATTAGTCAAACTCCAATATTTAAAAGAGCTCAATGAATTTGGAAAAACATTATCCGAACATGTTCTTATTGCCGGGGATATGAATATTGCTCATACGATTGATGATATAAAAAATTGGAAACAAAATTTTTATGCGCCAGGATGTACTCCTGAAGAAAGGACTTGGTTTACTGATTTTCTGAAAACATATCAACTTGTTGATACATTCCGCGTGTTACATCCGGAAGCAAAAGATGTTTACACCTGGTGGTCAAATCGCGGTCAAGCCTTTGCTAAAAATGTTGGGTGGAGAATTGATTATCAACTGACGAGTCAAGCTTTAGCACCCCTCATCAAAAAAGCATGGGTAGAGCGCGACCCTAAACTCTCAGATCATGCTGGGTACTTGATAGATATTGATTACCAACCAGATCTCCCAGCCCTAACTTGCTAACTCTACTCACTTAATCGATTCCTCTTGCGCCAACAAACACAAGAAATTACCATGATCTCTAAAATGCTGTGTGTAGCTTTCTAACACAATCCTCTCAACATGGCATGAGGCTAGGCTAGGACTGAAAGACTGTGGGTCAATAGCCCTTTGAATACAAAATCAACATACGGACAAAAAAAGATGCACACTCATATAACGCTCCTTGTATCAATTTATTGCATCGCTATCATAATAAAAAGAGGGTGATTTCTCGTTTCCAACGGGTTAATAATGAGCTTGATGATTACAATGGTTGCCCAGGGTGTACCTTACAATTGTATTTGCAGGTTGATTGAATTGATTTGGAAATAGATAAAGAGTGCTTAGTTTTCTAAATATATTTGATCATTGGTTTCAGTAAAAAGGATTTCAATAAGATTCATTTCTTCTGAGGTAATATGAGGGATTTTTTTTAAAATTGGCTCGATCAAATATTGATGTTTCTGCAAATCAAAGAACTTAAATGAAGTAAAGCCCGACTGTTTTGCCCCCAATAGCTGGCCTGGCCCACGTAACTCTAAATCAATTTCTGCCAACTGAAACCCATCATCGTATTCACAGAGTGATTGCAAACGCTGAATACCTGTTTCAGTTAATGAGTCACCGTAGATTAACAAACAATAACTCTTCTGATGCCCCCGACCTACACGTCCACGCAATTGATGCAGTTGAGCTAGCCCTAGCCTATCAGGTGATTCGATCACCATCAATGTCGCATTAGGATTATTAATACCTACTTCTATAACAAGAGTAGATACGATCATATCTATTGAGCCATCATAAAATTTATTCAGTATTTCTGTTCTTTTTAGACTGGGCATACGACCATGTAATGGTTCCATGCGAATATGCGGTAATTTTTCTTTAAGAAATTGATAGGATTGCTCTACTGCTTGAGCCTCAATGACTTCTGACTGTTCAATTAAAGGGCAAATCCAATAACATTGCATTTTTTTCTTAACACAGTTACTTACCGAATTTAAAGCAATATCCATTTTAGATCGTGATAAAGTATAAGTATCAATTGGCGTTCTTCCTGGTGGCTTTTCTCTCAATGTAGAAATACTTAAATGCCCAAACATAGCCATTGCCAGAGTTCGAGGAATTGGGGTAGCTGTTAATGTTAAATGATGAACGGCTTGTTTCCCTTTGCTTAATAATTTTGCTCGCTGTGCTACTCCAAAGCGTTGCTGCTCATCAATAACAGCTAATACCAAATCTTTAAATGTAACACTTTCTTGAAAAAGAGCTTGCGTACCTATCAAAATATCAATCGCGCCACTCTCAACTTCCATTAATAACAATCGTCGTTGAGCAATTGTTAATGAGCCTGTAAGTAATCCTACCTTAACAGCTGAACCCAAGAGAGTGTGTAAAGATTCATAATGTTGCTGAGCTAAAATTTCAGTGGGGGCCATCATAACTGCTTGATATCCCGCATCAACAGCTACTGTTAAGGATAAAAAACCTAAAATAGTTTTACCTGAGCCTACATCTCCTTGCACTAATCGATGAGTCGCATATCCTTGTGTGAAGTCAACCTGAATTTCTTTCCAAATAGCTGCTTGACCCGCTGTTAACTGATAAGGCAATGCATTCATAAGCTGCTGTGTTAATTGACCTGGAGCCAATAAAACTGCTTCTCGTTGCATCAATCGCTCTTTATCATGGAGCTTTATGAAATAAGCAAGTCCCTCGATAAATGCCAACTCTTCTGATGCTTTTTGTTGTAAAGATAAATATCCATTTAACTCATCAGGAGTTAATCTCCATCCGTGTAGTACCTGTAAACACCGATAAAAAGTTGTGTATTGACTTCCAAAAAACCTATCTTTAGCATTTAATAAATAATCTACAGCTAACGATAATGATCGCTGCGAAGCTCCTTGTATAGTCGGATAAACCGGCTCAAATTTTGGAATAAAAAGCTGCCCCCATCCAATATATTCAATTTCTGGATGAGCCATTTGGGGACCATAATCATTAAATGTAATTTTACCGTACACTCTAACTCTGGTGCCAACACGCAGTTTATCCATAATCCACTGGTTTTGTTGGAAAAAAACCAAATCAAGTCGTCGACGATCACTGTCTTGTAATAATGCTTTAAAAATCTTTCCTGGCTTATTTATTTGTACAATAACACCCTCAATATATGCATCCTGATCCGCTTGGAGATCTTCAATCATGGATAGCTTCAACTTGTTTTTATAATGAAGAGGAAAGCATAGTAAAAGATCAATCACTGTGAAAATACTTCGTGCATGCAAAGCTTCGAGCGTTTTAGGCCCTATTTTAGGAATCTTGATTTCAGCCAGTAAACTAGAAAGCTTTGCATCCATGATTAAAGCCTTTTTATACGATGAACGAAAGGCGTTTTTCGTAAACGCTTTAACAACATAGCCAAGTGGTCACGATCACGAACTGTAATGACCAGCTCTAAATCATTTAAACGAGGATCCATAATTTCTTTTGTTTTTGCTGCAAGAATGTTGATTTCATGCTCGGACAGTATACCGGCTATAAGAGCAAGAGCTCCGATTTTATTCAAGAGCTGAAGTTCAATTTTTACTTGAAAAGTCATTTTTTCATCAATGTCCCAAGCAAGGCAAAGGATGCTTTCTTCTTTGGATATTGTTTTCAACTGAGTGCAATTTTCACGATGCACAATCAGCCCTGTCCCGGCTTTAATCACTCCAACAATAGCATCGCCTGATATTGGATAACAACAGTGTGCATACTCCAAAACAATACCTTCCTCTCCATTAAGATGTAACGGCATTATTTTTTTATCTTCATGACCTACACCATAATGCATTTGTTGAATCGACTGCATGACGGTATTGGCCAAGCACTTTCCTAGACCGATAGAGGAATACAACTCGTTGATCTGTGTGACTCTAAATTTCTCTAATAAAGCTGGAATTAATGGTGTCAGATCATCAAGGACTTTATTAATGCTTTCCAGCTCTTTAATAAGCAACCTTTTTCCTAAATCAATTGAATGCTCATATTGTTGATTGCGTAACCAGTTCCGTATATAAGAACGGGCTTTTCCTGTAATAGCAAAGGTCAGCCAGCCAGGATTTGGCGCAGCATGGGGAGAAAAAATTAATTTTATTGTTTGGCCGCTTTGCAATGGAGTTGAAAGAGGAGCAAGTAAGCGATTAATTGAACAGGCGACACAATGTCTGGCCTCTTGGGCAGAGCGAGCATATGCTAAATCAATAGGTGTGCTTCCTTTCGGTAAGGTCCATATCTCTCCTTTCTCATCAAAGACATAAACTTCATCAGGATCTAAATCCATTTTCATGTGCTCAATAAACTCTAATGATGAGTATGAATTGGATTGTAACTCAATCATATCGTTAACCCATTGCTGGGCATAGTGTTCTTTATCAATAGACAATGATTCTGAATGGTTACGTGAATGCGCAGCTATTCCATATTCAGAAGATAAATGCATTTGAATAGTTCTAATCTGAAATTCCATAACAATATTGTGTTTAACAATCAAAACAGTATGCAAAGAGCGATACCCATTGGTTTTGGGAATAGCGATGTAATCTTTAAATTTATTGATAATAGGTTTAAAGACATTATGTAAAATACCTAAAACACGATAACAATCTTGCAAGCTGTAAACAACGATTCTGAACCCAAAGAGTTCGTTAATATCTTTAAACTTCAAATGATGGCGCTGCATTTTTCTATAGACAGAATAAGGACTTTTCTCTCGAATTGATAATTGATGTGCTTGCACACCATATGTTTTTAATGTATTAAAAATAGTTTCTTGAACTTCACGTAATAAAGACTCTCTTTCTGCTCGAGTGCGTTGAATCGCTTGGGCAATAACAGAATATCTATAGGGGTATAAATTGATAAAACCCAAATCTTCAAATTCCATTTTTAAGGCATTCATTCCCAAACGATACGCTATAGGCGCATAAATTTCTAACGTTTCAATAGCTTTGCGATTTTTTTTCTCTGTCGGCATAACCCCTATTGTTCGCATG
>RFNU01000184.1 GCA_009927065.1 bacterium
AGAGCAGGACGTGCTTGACCTTCCCGTCAACGAAAAGGATTGCGCACGTGTTTTGTTCAAGAGTTTTTTTGCACAGATGGTCAGATTGCTGATCATGGGTCGCAAGAAGCCCCCTTTAGAATTCCGTTAACAATTTATAGTGGTATAGTTGTGACAATCCTTGCATACAAACTAACGAACACACTAAAATTCATCTCAATTGCCAGATTCGTTGTCACAGATTGCCAATAGCAAAGTCTGTTATTTTTGACTAAAAAAGGATAATATTTATGGATCAAAAAAGCCCTGAAATTGATGCCAGCGGTAGCATTCAATCTGAACAGTGTAACTTGCGCAAAGGTTTTTTTTCACTAATAAATGCTGAACACATTACTCCTTCTCTTAAATTAAGAGACCCGAGTATGACTCTTACAAAGACTGATTCCTCAGCACATTTGATTGGCATGATCAAAAAATGGTCACCATCCATGTCAATACAAAACACTTCTTCTTGGTGCTGTAAATTTATCGATGAATATCATGGCGAATTTAGAAAAAATATTGTTGCCGCAGAAATAGAAGTCTTTGCTCAAGAATATCGTAGAGCCCTTTGTCCAAAGCATCTGTTTAACGGAGAAAATATATTCACAAAATATCGTGTAGGCATTGACAATTCTTATAATGAGTCCATTCAAAACACAAGTAAAGTTTATGTTTTTTCAAAATTCCTTGATTTTCATGGTGTAAAATTAGATTTAAAATCTTATATTCAACCCGTTAAAGAGCCGTTAACATTGTCTGGATTAGGGACATGTACTTTATTTGCTAAGTTTTTAGGGGAAATTGATCTTAAAGTCGGAAATATCGGCCTTCGATTGTATCGCAATAAAAAACAAGTTTTACACTCTACATTTACCCAACTGGATTCAGGATGCTCTTTCGCTGGTTTGCCCAACAACATTCTTTTCCCTCAGCCAGCAATCGCTTTAGGCTACTTAACTGATGATGAAATAACTTTTAATCCAGCAACTTCTTTAAACCCATATAACTATCTTAATTCTTACACGAAAGGTAAAAAAATTAATCGGAATCATCAATGGCTTGTTTCGTTAAGTCAAGAGCCCCTGATTATTCAAGAAACTGTTATTTGTGCTCTTCGTTGTGTTTTAGTGCCCGACAACTTTAATGAAGAACTCTTAAAATCTTATTTCAGCAAGCAACCTCAATCTACTCAAGCGGCTGAAGGAATTAAAATCTTTATAAAGTCCCATCAAGATATTCTTTTGAAAGTTCTTATTAATAATCATAATGTTAAAAAATATTTCTTCTCAAGAAATGGGATCAAGGAAGGAAGATTTAGAAAGGAAGTTTATTTTTTATTTGAATCAATGAAGGATTTTATTGCTTATAAGAAAGTTAGAGTGGCTAGCACACTTGATGATTTTATTGAGTCGTTTATGCAAGACAATAATGATAAGATTGCTCTTTTGTTAAGCATATTAGAGCCTTATGTTTTGCGCAATATGCATGATGAACTCATATCTCATCTTGAACAAATCGCCTTAAAAACAAGCGAAGAATTTACTTTTTTTGAACTCCTGAATGAATGTATCTTGAAAAATTTAACAATAAAAAATCCACCCATGCATGTATTTTTACCACGTAAAAAAGCTAAACATTCTGAGGATCCATGTTTTATCGTTAAAAAATCTCCTGTATTAACATTCAGTGATACTCCTAACAGACTATCACTGCGTCTAAATAATTTTTCATCTGAAAACTATTGAGTTCGTCTTCTTAAAAATGTTGGGATATCAAAATAATCCATGGGTTGTTCAGAACCCGCAGCTACTTGTTTTTTATGGGTTTGATGGTGAGGCGTTGCTATGGATTGGATGGTCGCTTGACTCTTATGAGCATGGACATTGCTTTTGTGCTGCATAATTTCTTCATGAGCAATTAACCCGGTCGCAACTAATGTAACTCTCAACTCATCATCCAATGAAGGATCGATCACTGTTCCTACAATAACTGTCGCATCATCAGAAGTAAAAGAGCGAACGGCCTCTCCTATTTCTTCAAATTCAGAAATCGCTAAATCAGCACCCGCTGTTATATTAACAAGAACGCCTTTAGCTCCAGTTAAATCAAGAACAGACATTGTATCTAACAAAGGAGAGCTAATAGCACTTTCGGCCGCTAACCTGGCTCTATTTTGACCTCGTCCGACTCCAGATCCCATCATGGCATGTCCCATTTCAGCCATAACAGTTCTTACATCAGCAAAGTCAACGTTAATCAAGCCAGGCTTCGTAATTAACTCAGCTATACCTTGGACAGCTCCTAAAAGGACATTGTTTGCCGAACAAAAAGCATCCAATAATGTGATATTTTTACCCAGTACTGTTAATAATTTTTCATTAGGGATCGTAATTAATGAATCAACATGCATTCTCAGCTTCTCTATACCTTGAAGAGCGATCTCATTTCTTTTACGACCTTCAAAGGGGAAGGGCTTTGTAACAACCGCTACAGTTAAAGCTCCGAGAGAACGCGCGATTTCAGCAATGACAGGAGCAGCTCCTGTTCCAGTACCGCCTCCCATTCCTGCTGTAATAAAAACCATATCAGCACCTATAAGAATTTTCTCCAATGCCTCAACATCTTCTGTTGCAGCTTTGCGTCCCACTTCTGGATTCGCCCCTGCTCCTAACCCTTTCGTTAAAGTAGAACCAATTTGTAACGTTTGATGAGCTTTAGAAATGTCTAAAGCTTGAATATCTGTATTCACGCAAATAAACTCTACACCATAAAGTTGTGTCCGCACCATATGTTCTATTGCATTACAACCACCACCCCCAACACCAACAACTTTAATGACAGCGTTCTTTTTAGGGGGGTCAATAAATTCAAAACCCATAGTCTTACATCCTTTTAATTTAACCTGTTAGCCAATTTTTTAACTTCGCCCATAGCATCTGAAACTCAGTTTTATCAGCCACGGGTTGTTGATTCTGATTTAAATACGCCCATTCAAGTAACCCAGCTACAGTTGCGCTTATTGATGATTCTAATAATTCATTATTTTTCTTAGGAAAAGCTGGAATACCAATGCGAACAGGGACATTAAAAATTTGTTTCGCTAAAGAGCAAATATGCTCTATCCGAACAAGACCACCTGTTAAAACAATTCCTGAAGCAATAAATGAGCGCAAATTGTTTTTCTCAATATCTTCGATAAAAAGCTGAAAAATTTCTTCTATTCTTGGTGTCATAACCTCTATAAGTTCATTTCTAATAATTTGTTGGGGTTTTCTTTCACCCAATGATGGAATGTTGAGAATATTATTTTTAATTTCAACATCAATTGCATGCACTCCTCCATGTCTCATTTTGAGTACCTCTGCAGCAGCCACAGGTGTTCTAAAAGCTAACGCTAAATCTGCAGTAACATGATCGCCACCTATAGGGAGTATTTTAGAACTGAGTAGTCTATTTTGATGGAAAATACTCATTTTAGAGGTACCACCCCCTAAATCGATTAACGCAACACCAAGCTCTTTTTCATCATGAAGAAGAACACCATAAGCTGCGGCTAAAGGATCAAAAACAACATAATCCGCTTGTATGCCAAAGTTAGATAAAATCTGTAATTTTGTTTTCATAGCATGCATTGATGCTGTTACTAAATGAACATCGGCTTCTAAGCGAATACCGGGCATTCCTAAAGGATCAATGATTTTTCGGTGATGATCGATAGCGTAATATTGAGGAATCGCATGCAAGATCCTATGCTCAGGGGGTAAAGCAATCGCTTGAGCGGCTTTAATAACTTCTTTAATATCGTCAGCATTAACGCGGCTATTTCTTATGGGGATAATGCCTTTTGAATTTAATGTATTAATATACTGGTCAGAAAAATTTGTCACATAAATATTTGCTTTACAACCAGCTTTTAATTCAGCTTCCTCAAGAGCATAATGGACCGAGCGAGTTGTTTTTTCTAAATCGGTAATACAACCTTTTTTCACGCCTTCCGTTGGTTGTACACCAAAACCCAATATATGCCATGAATCATCTTTTTTTTGCGCAATAAGTGTCTTGATTGAAGATGTCCCGATATCGATTGCGCAATATATAGAATTTGTCTGTGGAGTAACAATCATAGATTTTCAATCAAAAGGTCCTTAATCAAATTCTAGCAGACTGTTTTTTATTAAAGATGAATCCGCTCTCATATCGTCCATCAATTTCATAATTTGCTGGAATGTTAGCTTGATAATAATCAAAAATCGTCCTGCAACGACTCAGTGATTGATGAGCGGGCAGCTTTATTGTAATGTTTTTAGAAAATTCTATTGTAATATCACCAAGAACCCCTATATTGAGTTTTGCCGTTAAATAACCGTATTGCTCCAAAAGACTTAGCATATTGATGATTTCATTAATTTTTTCTGGCTTACGACTCTTCAAGGTCATATGATAATTTAACTCTAAAGGTTGATTTGAAAAAACAATAGACCCATCATCCATAAGCATTTCTTGCTTATCACATGTCGCTATCGCTTTTTTTCGATTTAATAACATAAAATAGACATCTGGCTGTATTTTTTTAAGAAAAATACTTTTATACTGACCTGTTTGATCGAGCAATTGATAGAGTCTTTCTTGAGCATTAGTCAACTCATGGCCATGATGATTAATGTATTTTTCAAACAAATCAACATCATATCCATAAGGGAGTTCACCTTGAATATATAAACTTAAGACTTGTTGTTCATTTTTCTTTAGGTACACAAGACTAAGGCTAAAGACAACAAACAAGTATGGAAGTAATCGTCTTAATACTAAAAACATGATCCAAGCGTCTGATATTCGGGTTGCAATATGTAACCTGTAAGCAAATAAACGCGCTGTTGAATCATGCGTGTCAACGTCAGTACATCTTGTGAAGAGGCGTTTCCTGTGTTTAACATAAAATTTGCATGTTTCACTGAAATCTCTAACTCATTATAAACAAATCCTTTAAGACCCACTTGCTCAATAAGCCAGCCGGCACTAATAGTAGCGTGAGGATTTTTAAAAACAGAGCCACAGGACCAGGCTGCTAGAGGTTGTGTTCGTGATCGATGAGCTAAAACTTCTGTTAACGATAATAGGCCTTCTTGCTCCAAAGCAATCCATGCTCGAGTGACTATTCCTTTGATAGGAAAATGTGTTTGACGG
>RFNU01000029.1 GCA_009927065.1 bacterium
GTTTTCGTAGAATCCCGCTTTGTCAATTTCCGAATTGTTTTATTATGACGTTCATAAAATCGCCTTGTTTTGTTTTTTGTACGCAGCCATATATTATATCTCAAATAGCAAACCACGGACAATCGTTTGGCATCTTTATCCACAAGCTTCATAGGCAAATTTCCGTGCCATTCGTGAACATCCATAAACAATATATCGCCAGTTCTCACATCTACACCTAAACCATATTGAGGAAAACATGTTTCGCCACCTTTATATCTTCCCTTTTCAATAACTGCCAAATTACCAAATCCCTCGCGGTCGTCTCCTTTGTCTTTATGAATCGAAGTCTGAAAATTCACATTTGTGGTAATAGTAGTAAAACTTGTGCCGGGAATTTTAAAATGGGTTTGCCGCGCTTTACGATATTGTTTTGCATAATGATCTGGTGTGTATTTTTTATATAGTTGGTCAATGTCTTTTATCATTGGTATCATCCGTTTATATTTTTCCGGGTAATCAGTATTGAATCGACACGCACGGACTTCCAAAGGTCTGACACCCGCTTTTCGAAAACTGACTTTATAATTTGGCGGAAAACGGTCAAAATATCCTATAATATTACTCATTACATTTGGATTTTCATAAACATTGCGGGTTTTGCTACCAGTTGTATTTCCGCGATTGCTTGTTTTATTTTGTGCAAATCCTATTATATTATCATAAAATTCATTTATATTTTTTGAGTCTGGACTTTGGTTCTCCGTCAAAAGTCGTAATGCATTTTTTCTGAATATGAGCAATAATCTGCCATCTTCCGTAACAACATCTGTATTTTCTCGAATCACCGTTTTAATCATTGACGGTTGTACAAATCCATTGGCATATTTTTCCATATCATTGTCTGAAATGAGTTTTTTGGCTACTATTTTACGGACGCGCCCGGTTCCATACTCGGGTTGTCCTCCCAAAACTTGTGGTGTCAAATTTTTGGAAGAGGAGACAATTTCCGAAGCATCGGAGCCGCCCCGACGCAATATGTCGGACATATAAAGCGTAGACGACATGTTAACATATTATATAATAACAAATATTATATCATATTATCTGTTCCAAAAACGGGCACGGGCGTCCGCGTCGCGTTATGTGCACCCATTATAGTTTGTAATGCCATCCCAAAGAATTTCAGACGCTTTTGCCCAATCGCGTTTTGCACATGTAGCCCCGCCTTTTTTCGATCCCCATGCATTATTATTAAAATCTATTTTATTGTTTGCGGAATCCAACCCAGGTAAAGTAGTTGAAGTATATTTTGACTTATCAAATGACCCTATATTAATTTTATCTGTTGAGGTTGGGATAATACATTTCCCATCTGCATCTACTTGCCAATAATTTGGGCATGGTAATGTAGAAGGTGGAAAAACCATATTATTCTTATTTGTTGTCATAATAATGCCAATTGCGGCTAATATAATAATCAATAATGCTATCGCGACACCCAATACTGCTATTTGAAATCCATCCATATTGCTATATGTTATTGCTATATATTGATATATGTTAAATCTAGAATATATTTCCTGTTAGTATCATATATAATTATTTGTTATTTGTTATATACAAAGATGTATTCTTCCTATCATGGTACAGTGTCGAGTAATCCGCAAAATCTGCCAAATCCGCAAAACAATCTAAAATATGGGAGGAACGATATTCCATATGCATCTGTAGGGATGTGGGAGAACAACGCCCAGAAACAAACTGCGCCAAATGGGCGTATAAACCTGTTTCAATCTCCATCTAAAGATGTTGTTTTCCAAATGATGGAAAAAATAGATTTAAAAAATAAAGCGACAGATTATCGCGATGCTCTTACAGGTACTTGGGAACATAATCCTTTAGAAGCCTCTTTTTTTTCTGCGGAGAACATACAATCTATACAAGATACTATAAAATCCACCATTTATAAATTATCAAATAGTCGTTATGTATTGCCAAATCAGAATATTGACAATTTAAAAATTATAATGAGGAGTATATATTTGCAACATGCGCAACATTTATTAGATAATATTCCTCAACAAGTTGAAAAGCTAAATAAATTCGTATTAGATTATGTTATTCCAAATGTCTACAATGAATCTATTGCCTATGAAAAATATATTAGAGACCAAAGTACTTTAGTAATGCCAATCCCACTGCCATTACAACATAATAGAGATTATAAACAATTGGAGATTAAACCTTGGACTTGAGAACGGGGCTCAATCATAGCCCCTTAAATTCTACCACTTTTGGTTCATCCAAGAATCCGTGTTCTAATTCCGATAAACGATTGGGCATTTCTATTAAAACATTGTCTTCTATTTCCACAACGCCGTATTTTAATCTACGCAAGTTCTCCACCTCTGGCATTAAATCCCTCACATATAATTCCATTGCCGTTTTTAAAGTAGCCGGTGTTTCAGTTTCATTATAATCCTTCATTAAACTTTGTATTTCTTCTAATATCTCATTTATTTTATTTGTTTTTTTATGAATCATCTCTTTTTTTTGTTCGTTAAAATATAATTCTTTATGAAATCTGACATAATCTTCATATACTAAACTTGATAACGAATAATTTTCCATGAATTTTTTGAAATTTTGAATTGCTGCTTCATCTGAGTAGTAATTGAAAAGCGAGTCTAATTTTTGTCTTATAACGCGCTCTTTGCCTTCTTCTATTTCTTCCTTAAATATGTATAATAAATCGGATTTCATATTAAATGATCCACGCTGTAATTTGATATTTAATGCACAAGGTGCAGTTTTATCGCCACAAACTGCAAAATGACCTGTTGAATTTGTATAAAACCGCGTTCCTACTGGCCGATTACAATATATACAAGATGGCAAAACTGCATTTGCAGCTGTACGCCCCATTTTCTTTGTAGGAGCGCGTTTATACGCAAGTCGCCGTTTTTTCAGCAATTTTTCTTCATAATCGTGTTTTGTGCGATAGTATAATTGCAATGCATCCAAATAGTTGATTCTGCGATCAACCATTTTTTCTCTGTTTTTTTTGAGGATGTTGGAATCTTCTGTTTCCGAGTCGTTGTCCGATTCTTCGATTTCCAATGCAAATGGACTATTTTCGGCGGAAAAATCGTGTATATTACTAGGTAAGTTCTCAATACGCAATATAGGATTCTCGGAACAGTGCAATGTTTTTAAATGGTCAATCCCGCGTAGATTTAATTTCCGCAACTGATTTTGATTACAAAATAAAGTGACTAAAGTGGTAGGCAAATTGCGGAATTCTTCAATACGATTATTATTACATCTTAATTCTTCTAAATTTGGGGATCCAACTAGATCCAATGTTCTCAAATAATTGTCGGTAATATCAAGAATTATAAGACTTCCAGGAAGGTTGCCACCATCTAATTCTGTGAGTAAATTACCCGGGCATTCAAATCGGGTAATTCCGCTAGGAATATTGCGAATCTCGGTAATTTCTCCAGGATAAAACTTGATACTATTCAAGTTTGGAAACCTGTCTTCTAATATCTCTCCTAAATTCAAATTTCCGTATAATTTGGTCCGAATAGTTAGTTCTGTAGTAGTATTAGGATTAAGGTTCTCAATAATAGAGGCAAATTCTTCTTGTGCAGTATTGTTCTCTTTTATAATATCCGCTCGTTTTTGTTGTACAATATCCATTATATACTACACTATATTATGGATTCATATTCTTTGATAGACTATTTTTAGACTCGGTTGATGACAAACGGACGGATCCCGGGGGGGCGAACGCATCATATATTATCAGGATTATATGTAAATGGCAAATCAGTAATCATGGATGTTTGCCGTTTTTGATCCATTTGATATTCCCGTATTTTAGATAAAACATAATTCTGTTCTTGCAACATTTTTGCTTCTTTTTCCCATTCGGGTAATTCCCGTTTTCGTTTTAAATATAATATGATTCCAATAATAAATACTAGTCCTAAAAATACACTAATATTAAATACCCAACTAAATATAGAAGTTTTATATTCGTGACATCGATTCAATGTATTGTATAAATACGCTTTTACATTTGATTCAACTAATCTCGGATATTCCATAAACCACACCTATACTATTATATTTGTATATGAGTTTTGTATCCGGAACTTTGTTCCTCATCTCTCCTAGCATGAATCTAGGCGGTCTTCATTCAGACGGACATTTTTCAGAAAACATATATGGTTTTATTGTATAAATCAAACATTTGTAATGTTCTCTAAATTTGGTTTATTGCGTCGGGACTCCGATGCTCAGAATCTCAATATCCGTCAGCCTTTGTCAGAGGAGGGTCTTTCAACTCTACCAAATCCATTTATATTATTTTCCAAGCCCGAGACCGAGACTGAGCCCGAGACCAAGCCCCCTATTCGCGAAGGTCTAACTACAAAAGCCCAAATAGAAAATGTGAAAAATACAGATGATAAAGAAAATAAAAAAACACGATTATTTGGGTTTTTATTTGCAGTATTTTTAATATTATTTGTAATTGTTGGATTGTTATATTATTTCAATTCTAATTTATTAATGATGAAACAATTTATGCAGCAACCATTTTACACAAATGCCACTTTTTGGCAAATGTTTAAAGGAAATATAGTTGCTAGTAAAATAACCATATTTGGCATTTTATGGATGATTGTGTTTTGTTTAAATTTGTTATTAATGGATATGGTTTTCAAAAACAACGAATATGATAACATTTTCTATGTAACCACTATATTTTATTGGAGTATTGTAGGTTCGACTATGTTACTTATAGGAAATATACCAAGTTTAGTAGATGTATTTGAAAACACGGTTGGATATAGTATATTAGGTTCTCCTCTTTTCAATTTAAAAGAAATTATGTCTATGTTCAAAAACCGAAATTTTAAATCCGATACATTAAAAATTTCGTATGATTTTTTAATTACAACATTTAATATTCCTAGTTTCCACGATTATTTCGAAGAATTATGTAAACAATATCCAACAAATGACGAATATGATGGAAAAGTCACAGTTTCCGTGTCAGATACTCCAAAATCCGATTTTTATATAGATTTAAATACTTGGATGATAACTGACGAAGAGACCTTGAAAAAACCCCGCGAAGATAAAAACAAAGAAGATACTTCCAATGAATCTTTATATGCGAGACAAGAATTATTAAAATGTATTGTCGTTAAAAATACTATAGGACATTTTGTGTGGGTTTTATTGGCATCTTATTTGTCTAT
>RFNU01000229.1 GCA_009927065.1 bacterium
AAGTTCCAGAGTCAAACGATTATTATGACAAATAATATTGACACCAAAACTTGGTTCTTCCCATATATAGGCTTTGTCCGATACTCAGCTCCATTCGTCAATCCTAAGGATGCGTCCGCCGAGTATTATTCTTCGTCTTGTGCATCATCCCCATAAAAATTGCCATCCGTATAATCCTCGCCAAAATCGCCAATATCATATCCTTCCGCATCATGTTCTTCTTCCGCCGCCTTTTCTGCCTCTCTGTCTAATTCTTCTACAGTTACACCTCCTATATCCGACGAAACTTTTGATTCCTGCATAAAAGTGGCAAATACACCCATTTGTTCTTGTTGGCGTTCTCTTTCATAGGTAGATTTATCATATTCGAATATACCACGAGATTGTCCTACATTCCAAGCCCCCATCTTAAATTTCATAAACATTTTTTCTACTTCGCGTTCTTCATTCGGTAAACTACCTAAATAATCTGTAATGCGCTTCTTTCTTCCTTCTTAGACAACCCAGTTTTTTTAATAATATCTCTATATAATACTAATCCACTCCGGTTCTCTATTTCAAAATCCATAAACGCGCGCAATAATTTGGCAACTCGCCCTTTCAATTCGTCTTGTGTTCCTATACGAATATTTATTTCATTCAAATCCAAGTTTATTTCTTGGGCATCGTTCTCCATTTCTTGAATTTCGGCGTGTGTTGGTTGGATGCATTTGCCGCATCGGAAATGTCTTGGCGCCGCTGTTTCTTCGTTTCTTCCAAATCTGTGCGTAATAAATCCGGGTTCTCAGAACATACAATATATTCGTACAAAGTAGAATATACAAAATAGGAATATACCATTTGTATTGCCTCCAAATCCATAAAAGAATGAAACGAATGTTCATTTTTAAAAATGGAATTATATACTGGAAATGCGCGAACTAATTCGTACATATCAATAAGACGGTCCATAATTTCACGCAATAACTGGTATATTACAGTATCATCAAAGAATACTTGGAATTTGTTCCAATGTGTATCGAGAACGCGTTCTATATCACGCACATGTATCGGCGCAAGTTCCCAATGTTTGGGAACAAAGGAATATATTTTTTTATTCAGTATCATTTCCGGAATCAGTTTCGATAAATAATACACAAATGTTTTTATATTTTGTACTTCTTTATGTGTGGCAGTATCAGTATCCGAGGATTCCAACCCTTTCGCAATAGACGATGTATGGGAGGGATCGTCGTCCGGGGGAGACACGGTATTAGAAATTGAAAAAATAGACAATAACCAATTTTGGAAGGTATCAAAATCCGTATTCGACATATTTCCGTGCTTGTCCATAAAATCCACAATTTCATAATACATTTTTTCATTCGCTTTTGCCAAATAATTCTTGAATCGGTCCAATTCTTTGCGGGTTCTTTCACCATTTGTTGCGGATTATATTTATCTATTAACGCCATCAATCTTTGGCGAAATGCGCCTTCTACAACTATAGATTCCCTCATTTGAAACCCTTCCAATAAATCGCGCAATGCATTCATTTGGGTAAAAGTCGCAGGAGTCGGTATTACTATTCGATTTTGATTTCTAACAATAATCATTAATTGTTCCAAGTTCTCTGGGCGATATTGTTTCCCATTTAATTTTAAAAATTCTACTTTTTCTAAAAGTGTCCAATCGCGATCGTACCCACCAGTCGGTTTTTCCGGACAAATTGCGCGATATGCATCTGGTATAGGAAGATCATTATCAAAATTGCAATAATGGAAAAATGCCTTGTATATATTTTCTACTAGAACTACTTCCCCCACTGTACTATATTTGATACCGGTAAACCCGGGATGATATAAAATAGACGCTTTGGACATTAAACCCACATCTTTCAGAATATCAGATATATATCTAGCGACTTCTATATGCTGTATAATATCTTTATTTTCTTGCACAAAGTATTTTATAGGATTGGTTAGACGCATATCTTGACAACAAGCGTTTTCCAAAAAAGGGAATTTTGCCAGATGTTCTCAAAAGTACATCCTTTTTTTTCACTATATCATTGACAGATTCTATAATTGCATACGCATTTTCAACTAATCTACTATAAAACAGCCCAATATGTTCTCTTTGTTTACGATGTCCATCCCGAAATAAATCCATCATCTCGCGCTCATAATCTTTTGATATTGGTTGTGGCCGTTTTGTCATTTTGGGATTCATCAAAGGAGGCAAAAAGTGCCGCCATTTTTCAACACTATGTTCTTCGGGAACTATCTGGTCGGGATTCAATAATAAGAATTCTTGTTTTTTTGTATATAATTCCCCAATATCTGGTCGGTCTCCCATTATTTTTTCCAGCATCTCGCGTATTTTAGAAATATAAGTTGGGAGGTCTAATTTTTCAATGGAATTCCAAGGCGCAGTAGAACTTTTGGATTTAAAAAGAACACATGCAATATATTCTATACCGGTTTGATCTTCTACGCCACCTACAAGTGGATAACCACTGAATGACCGGACACAACCGGGAAAAGTTTTCTTAGTACGAATGGAAGGTATTGCAATTTGAATACTAATCAATAAACAACTTGCGACAATCCAAAACATGAGACGATCTTTATAAATCTCATATGGGATTGGTCTGACGCCTTTTTTGCGCTCCATTAATTTGGCCCGTTCTTCATATAATTCAGGTGTTTGTATTATCTTCTCCATTAGTTCTCCTGTAGTATTCATTACAAATGATTGTACTGAATCTAATGGTACTGCTATATTATTACATATAGTACGCATAATATTATACACCATCTGATTCTGTTTGTTCTCAAAAATTGGTTCGGGTACGGATGTCATAGTTCCATCGGATTGAAACATTTTTCCGAGACGGGTTTGTAAATCCTCCTCCATAATAGCATGATGCACTATTTTCATACCTTCTTCCGTATATTCGTCTTGTGTGACAAAATCTATTTTTCGGAGAACATATCCAGTATGTTTATCTACAATAGAATCCCCGTCGTCACTTAAAACTCCGACATCTTTACATATTTCTGCGAGTTTTTCACTATAATCGCCACCTTTAATATAAACCGCGGCCAATTTCCACAAACTTTGTGGAAATAAAGGAATGTTAGAATCTAAACAATATAACCAATTTGGATTTTCATTTAATTCGTCTATCATAGGTTCTCGACAATACATATCAACAAACTCTATAATATCCAATTGCCGTTTTTGAAAATCGTCTTGTCCGAGAATCAATTCGCGGAGTTTCCAATGGGGTGATTTGAGAACCTCTTTTTCCACAATTCCGCGGCCGTAATCATAGGCAATTGTATTATATTTTTCCAATTTCACAATATTCAGTATTTGTTCTTTACTCAGTCTTTGTAAATCGATTTCCAATTTTCCTTTGATTTTGCGTTCCAATTCTTCGATAGAACCTGAAAGGCGAATATCGAATTCGGATTTCATACGCATTTTGGTTTGTTCTATCATACGCAATTGTGCAAGAGAATTAGATTCGCATTGCTGATTTGTCTCATTTTTAAAACATTTATCTGTGATATTGCAAAATAAGTATTTGTATCATAAAAAACAAAATCGTCTATTGTTGTATCTTCTACCCATTGATTATTAATTCTTTTGAAATAATATTTTAATATTGAAGGAGGAGGAGAACCTTTTTCGGCGGCATCCTCCAATACTACCGCATATTCACCGTTGCGAACACGCTTTTTACCCTCTATCAAAGTTCTCGCCATAAATTCGGCTTCTTCTGGAAATACTTGAAATTTGTGTATAAGATTTAAACGCAGAAATTCGTAAAATTCGGGCGGCGACATGGCCTTTTTCTCCGCTTTGTATTTATCCGTAATACTATACACTGTGTCATCGAGGTCTTTGTCATAGAATACATCCTCTTTACCATTATCCGACCATAATTCATTGATGGATTTATATTGTTTTGCCAAATATCGCCGGCTACAATCACGCGCCTTTATTTTCTCCATTTCAGATAAATCGTCCAATTTAGCTGGTTCAAATTCGTCCAAAATATTATTAGGTGTAAAAAGAGTTTTTGCCATCATAGTTGCCACCAAATCGGAGAACAAAATAGATCCATCTTTATATACGATATAATTGAGAACTTCACTTGTATTGAGATTTTTATCCCAATTCAAGCGCATTTTATATGCAGATTCAAACATCTGTAGTAAATCGCGATTATCAAATAATATATATTTAATATGGTTCATTCGCGAGTCTACTTGATAATTGATTCTGCGGAGTTTCTTATATAGTTGGGCGCGTGTCACTAATTCTTGTTTAAGTTCTCCAATTTTTGTTTTTATAAAATACCGGATTTCGTCGTGTTGTTTATAAGAAATATCCGACGAATAAATAGAAAAGGTTCGAGTTCTTTGACGACTTCTACAAAAGATAATTTATCTTTTATATATTTACGAATCAGTCGGAAGAGAACCCTCGTTTTTGGGACGACTGCATTCAAAAATCGGCGATATTTATCTGGATCATTTTGGAGGTTCTCATCTAACAAATATTCTTTTATATTTGCCAAAAACTCTGGCAATTCTTTTTCTTTGGAGGTCACAATATCATCCATTGCATAAGCGACTTCTTTATCCAAATTATCCACAATATGGGTCGAAATATCTGTATTTCGGCGCAATAATCGGAATAAACAAAGATGTGAAGCAGTTTGATGCAAATTGACTTTGGTGAGTATATTTGTAGCGGGAAGTCCAATATGTGAATATTTGACAACGGGTTCTGGTAAAACTAATAAGGATTTGACAGTAATTTCATTCGAAGGTGTCATAAAATTGCGTGTATAGACGGTTTTCCCAGATCGCATCAGTTGCTTGTCTTTTTTCATAATACCTAAATTATATCTCTGGATTACAAATCTGCGGCGTGATAATCCATCGGATTTTTCAGTCGCATTTGTCACGGTTGTACTATAGAATTCATCGAGATTATCAATTACTGTATCTAAATTTGTGAGTATTTCTTGTTTTTTAGTAAGACATTCTTCACAATTATCTTCGGGTATAAAGCTAGTATTTAATTCGTCCAATTTTGCATATAAGTTCTCATATTTATTGACTCCTTTTGGAAGTGTATTTTTATAATAATTATTGAATAATTCTTTCTGTTTATCAAGTTCATCTTTTATATTGGAAAATAAGACATCCGGAGATCTATCTTCCGCACCTTCGTCTTCTAATTTTGCATCATCGGAATATAAAAACCTGCGCTGTTTGACAACCGGCAATATCCAATCTAATTTGGTATCAAGTTTATGAAGACGGTCTACAATCGGTTTATACAATGCCCCTAATTGAATATACCCCGATACATTGCCATTTTCGTCGAATTGCGAGAACTTATTACGCAGTTGTTTAAATCTTTCAATGAGATTGTGTATTTTCTCTAGAATGGCTTTGGTGCGCTGGGAATTTGGTATTGTAGATAGCAATTCGTCCATCAAATCATTCGCCTGGGTTTCTATACCATATCTGCGCTGACTTTCGGGTACTTCGACCATCTGTGCAATTTCGTCCAGTTCTTCACCGAAAACTATTCCTTCTGCGTCCGCTTTTATATACTTGGTTTTTAATACATCAAACATGTTGCTATCGGGAATATCTGGTTCTTCTAATTGTATTACGGTGGATTCCCTACTCGGATAGTCGTCTTTATTAGCGGGCAAATCAAGTGGTACTTCAGATTGTGGTCCATCTTCCTCCGGAGCCGGGACAGCAGATATATCCGCCAATGATTCGATTCTGGTCGGAAGACTAGCCGGACGATTACGAATTTCAAAATATTTTATAGGAATATCGCGTGGTAATCCTTTATATGCAAAATCTATATATATGACATCCATTTCTGGAAAAGTAG
>RFNU01000119.1 GCA_009927065.1 bacterium
GATGCATCCAAACCGTTGGTCAACATTCATAATGTCACTCATTATTATTTGAGTTCAAACAAAAAGTATGAAGTAAGATACAAAAACAAAGCCATTTTTTCATTAGTACCCCGTAATTGTTGGAAAATAGTAACTTGATTTTGCCTACCGACGACGAATCAATATGTCTCCGATGCTTCGCTAACACGGACACTACAAAACCACCCATTTTTGCATAGGCATATCTTCCAAATGCGAGCCCCATTCTTTATATTCCGGATGTTCTCTAATATACTCGCGTTTTTTAAACTCGCGTTTTCCACATCCACTTCCGAAAATTCCTAGAAATTTGAGATTTTTCGCCATAGAAGTAGTGAGAACTTTTCCGTCTGTACAACTATACGGTTTATACAACGATGCAATATCTAATTCGGGATGTTTACATATAACACGACGATTCATCGATTGTTTTCCGAGAACCATATCATAATGATCCCCCATTATTTTTTTTGCAATAGTCGAATCTATACGCCCATAATATTGTGTATTTAATAAATAATTTAATCTATAATTTCGATTTCCAGATAGTGATTCTATATTATGAAAATCCGTATCGGTAGTTTCCAAAGTTCTCAATTCTTGTCCAATTGCGGAATTCATACCATAGAAAACACCATTTGTAGTACGCCGAATATTTTTGGTGGCAAGTCCTAATTCTAATAACATAATTTCGCCGGTTTTTGTATCGCCAAATAGCCAAGAACAAGAATAATCTCCCGCGTTTTTATTTGTCATAATATAAATACAATCGTCCAAGGTAGACGCATATTGAATCGCCTCGCGAATCCGTAAAAAAAAAGGCACGCCAAATTTGGGCGAATATGAAATATCGGCAATGGTTGTCTCACAACAGACAATACCACTCTTGGATATATACCAATCTGATGTACTCGCGATTAAACCCGCGCTCGTTTGCATGACAAATTCGTGGCCATTTGTAGGCGTAACTTTGAGAACTATATTCAACAATTGTCCAGTAATTAAATCGGAATGTGTGGTATGTGCCATTACTATATCGCCATTCTTGGTTGCATTTCCAGTCGCAATAAATGCACTACATCTTTCTATTTTTTGTGTATGGGATTTTCCCTCGATAAAATGTGAATATAAAGAAAGAAACGCGTTCCATCCGATTAAAAAATCGGTGGATATGTCGAGGCGTTTTTGGCTGGCCCCTGCACTAATTCCGCGAATTTCTTGATAATATTCTGGATATGTTTTTACAATAGGAACTATTATTTGTTTCGTAGCCGCCATATATTCCGAGAACTTTATATTGATGAGTGTTTTTACCATAAAAGGTAACGATTTTTTGATACGGGCTAGATCTTTATATAAAAGCGCACCGTGAGCAAACCCGCGTTCGAATGGTTCTCCCCATACATGCACCGTTTTCCATCCTTGGTTATTTTCATGGAATATTTTGCCGTTTATCTGATGTTGGTGATGTTTTCGCGTTTGTGTTCGCATTTTTTTGAACCCGACCCTATATGCGGTTGCCTGTTTTTTTGTTCTCCCGGCGTTTTTTTTCATATGTCTCCGATGATTTGCATCTCCGTCATATTGCATCGAGGCTCCAATGCTACGCATTCCTACTAATGCAGGAGAACCTTCGACACGGATGTTCGAGTATATAGTGGGCATAGGTTGATTATATTATCTTAAAATATAATCATACATTATTAGCAAAATATACATACTTACGATTGACTCTGGAACTTTGTTCCGTCCGCGTCCGCGTCTAGCGAACCATAATCATCATTAATCCAATCAAAATAAACATTAGAACAAAAGGGAATAATACGAAGAACCAGGACAATGCCGGAACTCCTGCCATGCAAATGAGATTCAGTATCCATGTCCAAAACAAAATATAAATAATCTTCAATGTAAAAATCAGCCATACATTGGTAACATCGCAATTAAACGAACCTAAACAATATACATTATAATTATTATAATTTTGAATATATACAACAATCAAGAATATAACTGAAATAATAAAATACAAATAAGCTGGGGTGCACAAATTTTTCATACCTTTGATTGCCATTTTATAGATGACGGAGAACAAATGATATCTATAATATACCTAAATAAAAATATGCAAAATATGCAAAATATGCAAAATATGCGTCCTATCAGCGAGGGTTCTGGCGCCTGATTTGTCTTCTTTACGATGCCAACCGAAGAAACAACATCTACCGCATTCCTACGAATGTGTCTGCGTCCGCGTCTTCGACGCTCCCACATCTCGTACAATTTCATAGATTGTCCAAAATGACAATATCATAATAATAAACGGAAATACGAACAAGAACCATGCAATATTAGGTTTTCCAGATCTACATAAAAAATTCAATACCCAAGTCCAAAAAATAATAAAAATTGCTTTGAATAATATCATAAATGCTAAATTTGGTTTTGTACAATCGGAATCAATACAATACTGATTTAAATCTAGAGAACCATTATTCAAAAATACGACTAATATAATCAAAAAAACGGAAGATACGACAAAAAATAAATATGCGGGAGGACACAAATAATTAAATCCAACTATACTAGACATTATATATTATAGTTGCATTTTTAGACTAGTTCGTCCCCCCTTTGCATCATTAGACAAGAGGTGGATTTTGATGTCCGTAAGGTTGATCAGAAACTGGATGAGAAAAATGCGACGAAGTATTTGACATTGTACCATTAATAAGATTCGATTGATTTACTCCGCCATTTAATGCACCAAATGAGTTAATATAGTTCATTCCGGCACCAGAATTGGCGACTTGGGTATACAAATTCGAAAAAAAATTACTGCCGCCGCGAATCTTACGAGGGCGGTGGCGGCGACCTCGGCCACCACCACCTGTGGTGCGACTATAATCACCCATAATTCTAGCGCTACCTATATTTGCAGGTGAAGTGGGATCATTCGTTAAATTTGAATTATAAGGATAATACGCATGTTGAGGAACATCGGATAAATATAAACTACCTCCTAATATTTTTTGACCGCAGCCACATCCTCCCGCTGAAAATCGAACCCTTTTTTGGGTCGACTTCTTTGCTCTCAAAATACGCCTTTTCATAGTAGATTTAGATACTTTTGATGTTTTATTATGTTTTCGAGTCTTATTTTTATTTTTTTGTTTACGAGTCGGCATTGTCGGAATATATACTATATTTGGATTTTTTGATGGGTTTTTGAGTCCGAACTAGATTCGAAATTACAACGCAATAGGATCAAATAATATCTACATGTGTTAACATATGACGCCGACAACAAGAATTTAAAATTCCAAGATCGTCCAATACTTCCCCTTCAATTGTTTTTTCAATATTTTTTTTAGTGAGATAGACCACTTTGTTTGTTTCTAAACCTTTTTTAATTTTTATCTGACGAACTTTATCTTGATAATACCTATATTTATCCGCAATTACATTTCCACAAGTAAAACATTTAATAGGAATAATCATTTTGAAAAGAGTCTTATTGTTCTTGTTATATAATTATAACGAATAATATTTATCTTATTATCTCTTGTTTTATTTTATTATCGTTTATATGAAATATATGAAATCAATTTTTCTTTTACATCTTTTACATAATTGTATTATCGCCACTATTATCGCCCCCAGATAATCTATACAAATATCCTATAGTACATCTTTATGAATCATAAAATATTTAAGCTATTATTGGTTGCTATTTTGTTATTTATTTTTGTACTTTTTGTGATTCCATCGGTTTTCAATTCCGGAGGGGTTGTTGCCGCCGATTCTTGTTCTTTGCAAATTTTTGAAGGTCTCGGTCAGAAATCACCAGTAACCAGCGAAAAAGGTGTGCAATCCAAAGTGACTTTTTTACAGGACGCTAGTTCTCCTGTATCGAATGAATCAAATATAAAAAATAATCTATCAAATTATGATATCCAATACCATAAACCCACCGAAGATATAATAAAAGACTCTGATATAGAGTTGTCTTCGAATTTTTCAAATGGGGGATATCTAGCTGAACAGAGTCCGTCCTCATATAATTACAGTCCGCCAAATTATGTTCCTAATTATGAAGATACGGTATATTTTAGTAAATTAACTGGATTAGGGTACCATACACCAATTTCACCGTCTGATTTGAAATCACCATCTTCCACTAC
>RFNU01000170.1 GCA_009927065.1 bacterium
CTTTTGCGTGGCTCTCGGATACAATTATCTAACGATTCTGTTTAAGCATTTTAGCAAGTTGCTTTTTATTTTGTATACTTATTGGCAATTATGAATTGACTGTCGTTTTATTTTTGAGAGGCTTATTTTTTATTAAGGATCGATTTTTCATGTAGTTATTCACAAGTGCATAAATCGTTTTATTGTTATGATGAAAGAAATTTTAATATCAGCTGTAGGATTTGAAGCTCAGGCGGCTATTGTTGAGCAAGAAAAATTAATACACTTTTTTTCAGAAAGTCTTTCAGAAAAATCGTCAGTGGGCAATATTTATTTGGGAACAGTGGTTCGTGTATTACCTGGAATGCAAGCAGCATTTGTTGAAATAGGTTTAGAGCGAACTGCTTTTTTGCATGTCCGTGACATTGTGACTCATATACCAAATCCATCAATAGAGTCTTTGGTGCATCAAGGTAAACAATTGCTGGTTCAAATTATTAAAGATCCTATTGGCACTAAAGGCGCTCGATTAACAACAGAAATTATTCTTCCTGCCACACATTTAGTATATAGACCTTATGAAAAAAATAATGGAATTTCTCAAAAAATTGAAACAATGCAAGAGAGAGAGCGGTTACAATCATTAGTTGCACAGCTGCCCCTCAAAGGACTTATAGCACGAACTGCAGCTGAAGATCAGTCTTTAGAGACTCTTAAACGAGATAGTGATTATTTAGAAAAATGCTGGACATACATTCAACAAGAAACTTGCACTATTACCTCTCAATATAAATTAATTTATGAAGAACTGATTTTGCCTTATCGATTGTTAAGAGACTTTGCTAAATATCCCATCAAAAAAATTGTGATCGATGAAAAAGAAACGTTCGATAAAGTCAACCGGTTTCTTAAGGAATTCCTTCCGCATTTAACATGTGAAGTTGAGCTAGATACAACAAATCCTATTTTCGAGAGATACAATATTCTTGAACAATTTAAAGACTCATTAAAAAAAGAAGTGGCTTTAAAATCAGGCGGCTCCGTTATTATTGAACAAACAGAGTCGATGGTCACGATTGATGTTAATACTTCAAAATTTGTTGGTAAAAAGAATCATGAAGAAACAATTTTAAAAACAAATACTGAAGCTGCTCGATTAATTGCTCATCAGATTCAATTAAGGGGTTTGGGTGGAATCATTGTTATTGATTTTATTGATATGACTCTAGCTGAAGATCGGTTGCAAATTTATCATGTTCTTAAAGAGGCTCTGAAAAATGATATTATGCCAACGCATATTCTACCAATGTCTGAACTTGGATTAATTCAAATGACGAGAAAGCGAACAACAGAATCATTTTCTCAAAAATATTTTAAACGATGTTCATCTTGTTCGGGAGAAGGGCAGGTCCTTGAGCCATCGATTGTAGCGTTTGATATTATGTATACACTGATGCAAACTCTATCAAAAAGATCGTATAGAAAATTTGTGCTGATATCCTCTCCATCAGTGATTCAATTTTTTGAAAATAAAAAATCTTATTTTCAACAGCGATTTAATCATTTAGAACTAGAGTGCCAACTCACCATTGATCACCATATGGCTCATAATAAATTCGAGATCATTCCTTTAAAAGATAGCAATAAAAACTCATATTAACAAAAGAATACTGCCTTCGATCGCTAATAAATTTATCAAAAAATCCCCAAAATACTCGTCTCTTGAAAGTGAGCAATAGATCATGATCAAATAAACTTACCTCAACATGATGTTAGATAAGAAAGGAGCCAGTGACTACGAGCGAAATGCAAGATTGACCCTTGACATCGATATCAGGAAAAAGATTTTTGATCTCACTTTTCTTCTTTCAAATGAAAAATGGAAGCATAAAAAATTTAAGATTTATTAACAGGGAGTTAGAGAATGCTTAGCATGGTTAGAGCGATGGACGAATAGCGAACTTATCCATGGTTGTAGGCAAGTTACTGGGCAATATTATTTTCAGTGTGCTGAATTTTTATACGCTCATAACCTGATGATTTATTTAGTGAGTCCAGCTCAAATCAACTCTTTTGCTCAAGCTGAGTTAACGTGAACAAAAACTGATAAAACAGAAGCAAGAACTTCTTGAGTCAATCCCTGGAGTAGGGGATG
>RFNU01000104.1 GCA_009927065.1 bacterium
AGACCCTACACGTGGGTCATCCCCGGCAAAAGCAACAATCCCACCCGCAGCCATTGCTTGAGGTTGAGCAGCCATCTGTGCACCGGGGGCAGCAGCAACACCTTTCATCATGTCGTCGAGATTCTTCTGTCTTTCTTTTTGTTCTTGGTTCAGTAAGTCAGCACGTTGTCCAACAAGCTCCTGCTTGGTCAAGTCCATCACTTCTTTTTCACGTTGTTCTGCGATAGTGGTAGGGGCTTGGCCGTTTGCGGCTTGTTGCTGTGCCATCTGCATCTGCATTTGTCTGGCAGCAGCTTCCTTTTCTGACTTAATTTTTTGCAGAGCTAGCAGGTCAATAAGTTCCTGCGACATGGCGTACCGTTGCTGTAACGCTTCGGGGTTCCCACGATAAGCTGCTACACGTGCGCTGACATCTTGATCAATCATTTCTAGCCCCTACGATATTAACGCGGAGTTGTGGTGGTTCCAGTCGTGGTTCCAGTCGTGGTTCCAGTTGTTCCAGTTGTTCCAGTTGTTCCAGTTGTGGTCGTTCCAGTTGTTTTACCACCACCAAATATCAAATCATAAAGCTGCTGAATACCCCCCACGTTACCTAAAGCAGAGGACAACGCACTAGGTTGGGAATACGTATATGACTGGGTAGCTAGTGGTAAGTTTTGCAGTAACGATTGTTGAAACTGCACCTGTTTATACGGGAAGTCTCTTTCAGCTTCAAATTGTCGGATATCTGCTTCAATGCCTTGCTGCTCAATATCACGCTGCGCTGCACCAAGTTCGGCTTGTTTTTGTAACGCCCCAAGCCCATAAGCACGTTCCTGCCCCATTGATTCAAGTGCTTTATCGTATGCCGCAGCGTACCCTTTACCTGTAATGCCAGACAAGTTTTGTAAAAGGTTACGTTGGTTTTCAGACTCCATAATGGCTTGTCTAGACCCACCAAAAGCACCTGCTTGGGTAAGTTTTGCCCTATTTTGTAAGTTCTCAATTTGTGATTGCCTACGTGCTTCATCGATCTGGGGCTGTAGCGCCTGTGTTATGTAGGGGTTCATGTACTGGGCAACCGCATTTGGGTCGCTTGCCGAACCCACTTGGGGTATAGTTAAATTAGCCAGACCTGAAAATGCTGTGTTTTGTAAATTAGACGCACCTGCCGTCAGAGGTCCGGTGTAGGCTTGGTAGGGTGTTTGAGCAATAGCTTGCCCTTGCCCTAGCATGTTAGTTACATACGGCCCAACCCAGTTTGATAGCGAAGACTCGCGCCCAGTTTCTAACCCTGCGCCCGTAGCAGTAGTGCCGGTAGTGCCGGTAGTGCCGGTAGTTCCAGTGGAAGTAGTCATATCAGTCTCATACAGGTAGATGTTTATCGGGGTTAATTTGTTTACCTTGCTTCGTCGTACCAGTGCGAGCTTTACGGATGCGATCCATCATGGA
>RFNU01000111.1 GCA_009927065.1 bacterium
ATATACAAGTACCATCTGTACTTTTATGGAGCATATTTCATATTTTAATTATATTTTTACAAGCTTTTATTTTTATGATGTTATCCATCATAAATTTTGGTCTTGCAGCAGAACATTGATAGAGGAGTTAGAAAATGGCAGAACAAGTAGCACAAGTAGTAGCACAATTAATTGCACAGTTAAATAGCAATATTGCATTTGCATCAGCATTAATGGTCACTCTTCCTGCGATGACAGCATCAATCGGGGTGGCAATGTTGGGATCAAAATACCTGGAGTCTGTCGCTAGACAGCCTGAAGCAGCAGCAGTATTAACATCAAGAATGTTTGTTCTTGCAGGTATGATAGATGGAATAGCCATTATTAGTATTGGTGTAGGAATGGCATTAATCTTTACGAACCCATTTTTAAATTCTCTTCTAATGGCTTTAGGCTGATCGATTGTTCATGATAAAGAGGGAAACAGCATGGATTTAAATGCCACGATCTTGTGTGAATTTTTAGTTTTTGCTCTTTTTTATGGAATAGTGCAGAAAAAAATCTGGCCAGGTTTTCGACAAATCTTAAATCAGCGCCAAGCTCATATTTCAGCTGGCTTAGAATCTGCTGTTAAGGGTCATAAAATTCTTGAAGACGCTAGACAACAGGCTGCTGCTATTTTAAAGGAAGCGATGAGCGAAGCGCAGAAAATTCTTGATCAGGCGCAAGAAAATGCAACCCGCTTAAATGAAGGAGCCATTGAAGAAATTAATCAACTTAGAATAGCAGCCCAAAAGCAAGCTATCGAAGAGCATGACAATTTAAAAAAGAAATTTCTCATAGAGGCTAAAAGTCATTATGTGGAGATTGCTTCAGCGATGTGTTCGTTTGTATTAAACAATCCTGAAAACGATGCCAATAATAAAGCTCTCTTTCAACAAGCATTAGTAAAATTGAATTCTGTTTAAGGAAAAATACATGTCCTCATCTCATTTTTCTTACGCTAAAGCTATTGGGCATGATTGTACGACTTTAAATGACCAAAAAAAGTGGCTTCTGTTTTTAGAAAATCTTGTTGTTATGATAGGCAATAAAGATTTTAATCGATTTTATTTTGATCCGCAGATTGCGTTAGATAATAAGATTGCTTTAATACTTAAAGTAGCAGAGCCCGATAGCTTAGAAAAAGAGAACTTTGTTAAAATAATTATAAAAAAACAAAAAACCAAACAAGTAAAGCTGATTTTAACTGCATTAAGAGCTTATTTTGCTGAAAAAAACAATGTGTTGAATGGTACGGTGCTAACATCTACTCCTCTTACATCTGAAGCAATTAACACTCTTGAGAATTTCTTGGAAAAACAATACAAAAAATCCGTTTTTTTGACACAAAAAATAGGTGCCGTCGTTGGCATTAAAATTCAAGTCGAAAATGATGAAATTAATTATACCGCAACATATTTAATTCAACGGTTAGCTACATTATTAAAACGAGGTTCGATCTATGACGCTTAATGCTACTGAAATTTCAACGATCATTCAGAAACAGTTGCATGATTTAAAACTTGATATAGAGTTAACTCATACTGGCACCGTGGTCTCTGTTGCAGATGGCATTTGCCGCATTAATGGATTAGATCGCGCAATGCAAGGTGAAAAGCTCGATTTTGGTAATAATATTTTTGGTTTAGCCCTTAATTTAGAGCGTGGGAGTATCGGGGCAGCCATACTAGGATCAGCGTCCTCTTTAAAAGAGGGAGATAAGGTACTTGCCACAGGATTGGTCCTCAGCGTGCCTGTGGGAGAAGAGCTACTCGGAAGAGTTGTTAATGCTTTAGGTGAACCTATCGATGGTGCAGGGCCTATTTTAACAAAAACAACTTCGCCTATCGAAAAAGTTGCTCCGGGCGTCATTGACAGGATCTCTGTCTCACAGTCTATGGCTACGGGTATCAAAGCTATCGATACAATGGTGCCTATTGGCCGAGGGCAGAGAGAGCTTATTATTGGTGATAGACAGGTTGGAAAAACAGCTATTGCGATTGATGCCATTATTAATCAAAAAAATACTGGTGTTAAGTGTATTTACGTAGGCATTGGTCAAAAAAACTCGACAATTGCAAATATTGTTCGTAAATTGCAAGAACATGGAGCAATGAGCTATACAATCGTTGTGAATGCTTCAGCCTCTGAATCCGCGGCTCTCCAATATGTTGCACCGTATGCTGGGTGTGCAATGGGCGAATTTTTTAGGGATCGTGGAGAAGACGCCCTTATTATTTATGACGACTTAACGAAACACGCTTGGGCGTATAGGCAGATATCATTATTATTGCGACGACCACCAGGCAGAGAAGCCTATCCTGGAGATATCTTTTATCTTCACTCTCGTTTGTTGGAAAGAGCTGCTCGCGTTAATGAAGGATATATTACTCGCTTAACGAATGGTGCTGTTACAGGAAAGACAGGCTCATTAACAGCCTTGCCTATTATTGAAACACAAGCTGGCGATGTTTCTGCTTTTGTGCCCACAAATGTCATTTCCATTACTGATGGCCAAATCTTTTTAGAAACCGATTTATTTAATGCGGGTGTTCGCCCTGCAATTAATGCAGGTCTTTCTGTTTCAAGAGTTGGTGGCGCTGCTCAAACACATATTATTAAAAAGTTAGGCTCAAAAATTCGTTTAACTTTAGCTCAGTTTAGAGAGTTAGCTGCGTTTTCACAATTTGCTGCTGAGCTTGATGATACAACCAAAAAGCAACTTGATAGAGGCTATCGCGTTGTCGAGATTCTTAAGCAACCACAATATCATCCTCAAACAGTGAGTCAAATTAGTTTACTCATGATCGCCATAGAAGAAGGTTTTTTTGACACTATCGAATTGAAAAAAATCTCATTGATTTCTAGAGAACTATTAGAATTTGCTCGTCAAAACTACGGGTCTTTACTGGAAGAAATTGATTCTTACCCTGTATTGACAGAGTCGGTTGATGTAAAACTTAAAGAGTTATTAAACAATGCAAAAGCTCGAGGAATAGCTTAATGAGCGTGGCAAAAGAGATTCGTTCTAAAATAAAATCGATTGAAAGCACGAAAAAAATCACTCATGCGATGGAGTTAGTTGC
>RFNU01000244.1 GCA_009927065.1 bacterium
GAATTCGGCATGAATATTTTTAAACGATGGAAGATAACACTCGCGGGCCTATGGGTTAGTGCTCTTACTTTTACCAGTTCGGATCGTCAGAGCCCTTCACAACAGGTTATGAATATATCTTCATTCGATGATGATCAATCACGCCAATTAACCTCTCGTCACCATTATTCTTTTAAACAAAATGATTTTATTCAAAATATTAATACTTATTTAAAATATAATAACCCTAACCCACCTTTACTGCTTAACGAGGGAGATATCTCTCAAGGCCTTGATTTTATCTATATGAATTATTTTTTTTATCAAGAAGATGGCCAGAATAGATTCATGAATTTTATTCAAAAAGTCAGTCAAAAGGACAGTATAAAATATTTAGATCAGCTTTATGATTTAACAGAAGATCTGAAGGAGGAAAGCGAGTTTTATCCTAGAGACTCATTTGATCGTCAAGAAATTATCGACAAATCTAGAAAAATTTATCAAGATTTAGCTATTATTGATCAGGTATTATTGCATTATGCACCAGTCCATCGACACGCTAAATATAAAGTTAATCATTTTTATCTGACTCGATCGCGCGATGATGCGTTAGCTTTGGTTGGACTTGACAACTATGCTGAAAGTATTGGTATTTTTGATTTGAGCTTGCCTGAAAGTGATATTTATCTTAAAAAATATTTAACACCAGGGGATGCATGCTCACCCTTTTATCCTGATGGATTGTATGAAATAACCACATCGAATCATGCCTTTGTTGTGAGCATTGATAAACAACATACCCCCCGTGTTTTTGACAGTAATGATGGGGTATATGCTAACCATTCGTTATTGTTAGAACGAATAAAACGCTATGCGCATGAGGAAAGTAACCAACTCTTAGTACATTCATATGCAATAGAACCTTCTCGTAAAAAATTACTCTTTGCTTATCAGGATTCAATACCTCGTGATAAAATACAGGCTCAATTGAAACAATCCAATGATCTTTGGAAAAAATATTTTTTATCAACACAGACGCTAACGGCTTTTGAGAAGAAATTTATTGCGCAGATGTTTTTATTTGATTGTCTCGTCAAAAGTTCTTATACACTGTTAAAGAATGAAATTGATTTCTTATTAACATTAAATGTAGATATCAATCTCGGTTGGCAAGATCAACCCACGCCTCTAGAAATAGCGCTCTCTTTGCGTGATATGGATATGATTCAGTTACTGATAGACAAGGGAGCGAACATTCATTTACTTGATGCGAAAGGCAATACTCTTTTGATGCGGACTGTTTATTTAGGGTATCTTGAAGGGGTTGATTATTTAATGGCGCAAGGGATTGATATTAATACTCAAAATCATAAAGGACAAACAGCATTACATATCGCTTTGGAAAATAGGTGTTCAGGTATAGCGTCTTTATTAATTCAAAAAGGTATCAATTCATCTTTAATAGACAACTATGGGCGTACAGCACTTCATATTGCAGCTGATAAAAATTATCTTAATATCATTCAGCTCTTAGTCAAACGGGGAGCATCTTTGGATATCAAGAATAGTAAGAGCAAGACACCTCTTACGATTTTACCACAAGTTTCGCACTTAAGAAAAAAGCAATATAGTCCTGGGTAGGTTAAAAAATTGGTGGTTAAAGATGTGTTCGCTATGGTTGATTGGCCTTATCTGAAGTCAGTCCAATTAAACAAAACGCGTGCGCAATCCTTTAGACCTATTGATGCATAGTCGCTTACTGTGAGCCTCTTATTGACAAAAAAGCCCATGTTCACTGCTCGCTGAGGATGCTGTCTTGGTTAAAAATCGTAGCCAAAAGATAGAGCTTGTTCATGATCAATATCCAGGGAATGGGCAAGATGTTAGTGTTGGCATGGATTGAGTGAACATGCTTTTACTCCGATTGTCTAGGCACGATCTGCGCACCTTAGAGAGGTTGCTGCCAAACCTATGGTGATAAAGTTCAATCTCTTTATGGTCATTAACTGCATTTAAAGACATTGAATGCTAGATGACGGGTAAATATATTGAGAGAGCATTCAAGATGCCTGTATTAACATACGCGCAAATCATCACCTTAACAGAGCAGATGGTTGATCAGCATAGCTTGAGTAAAGCTCATTACAAAGCTATTGTGCATTCTTGCCAGCAGGATGTTGTTTTAGCCAAGCTCTTGGAAGCTTATCCACCTTTAAAGTTTAAACGCTTGTATAATCACGCTCGTGAGCGAGATTTGGTGGAACGTCGGGCACAACAACCACGACAACAGGCAAGAGTGCAGGACATGCGTGGTGTTCACGATCCAATTTTTGGTGATAGTCGTCAAGCCAGTAAAGAATGGTTGCACAGCCAGCCCGGTGTTTCAACAGCAGATAGTATCAACTCGTCTTTGGAGAGGGAATACAAACCCTATTTCTTAGAGATTTTTAAAAAAAAGCTTGATGAAGGGTTGATAGTCAGATTGTATCCAGCGTTGGCTGAAGAAGAAAAAAAAGAAGGGCAAGAAGAATCTCTGTATACCCAGCAAGAGGAACATAAAAAACAAAAGCTAAAGGAAATCACACAAGACTTTAACGATTTTATGGAGTATTTGTTTGAATCATATAAAGCGGGAGCTACAGGTGCTGATACGTTAATTCAATCCGTTCAAGCTGCATTAGCGCGAGAGAAGCAGGAACAGAAAGATGATGCTTTGCAGATCTTATTCAGTTCATTAAATGGAGCTAGAACGGGTTACGCAGATACATCATCCAAATATATTGCAGCCAGTCATCGTTTTGCGAAAGGACAAGCGAGAGACTGGTCGTGTATGCCAGGCGTTGATGAGCGGGTTTTAGATGGGTTGACAGGGCTGCGATTAACATCAGAACCGCAACAGACACTAAAGAAGCAGTGTTCTTTAGAAGACCAATATCTCCAATCATTAGCCCATGCTTTTATCATCAAAACAGCTGATGGTATTTTGCCCTCCCCGTTGTATTACTCTATGGTGTTACAAGCCACCTTGCCAGACGGTTGGAGTTGTGGGGTTGAGGTTGAACCGGCTTATCATGTCACGATTGACCATCAAAAAGCTTATATCGAGCGGTATCAAAAGGAACAAAAAGACAAACTGTTAACCATAGCGCGAGGATTATTGGGTGCAAAAGAGGATGCAGAGGTTAGCTTTGCTCAACTGCATCAATCCCTCTTTCCAGACCGTTCCCAGCAAGCCCCATCAGCAGTGCCAGTATTAAACTATGCAGCAGTACAAGAGTTTTTCCCTAAAGAGATGTTGCCTCATCACGTAAGGAATTTCTTTTCAAAAGCAGGGTTGGATACTGAACTGACTGCAGTTTCACCTGAAAAAATGGATGGATTGTTACAACGTACGATCAGTGAAAATGCACAGCAGACCGCTCAAGACAGACTCTTAAGAGTATTACAGATGACTTATGCTACTAAGCAAGAAGCTCATGATGAATTAGTGCGTTTAGGAGTAAATGGGCAGATTGTAGGGCCGGAGCAAAAACAGATTTTAGTCATCAAGGATGAAAAAGGAACTCAGCAAGATATCAATGAGTTCCTTGATCAATTGGCTATGAATAAAGAAGATATCCAAAAAAGAATGAGTGAACAGACAGGGATGAATCAAGAGTGGCTGCATCTTATCAGATTGTTATTTTCACGCAGCAACACCGACGGCTTAGATTTATGTCACTCATTAGCAGCAGAAGGATTTAATGGTTTGAGCAAAGAGGCTAACAACATTCTTGATAGTGCAGAAATAAAGCGTCAATGTCATGGGTTGCAAGCACATGTATTGGCTTTAGGGAGCGCTTATCAGCAAGAACATCCTGAGCATTATTTTCATTATTACACGCATGACGAGGCGATCAAAGATCATATCAAAGACTTTATTTTAGAAAAAATAAATAGTCGTTTTCTAGGCTTTGATTATTATGGGGCACATGATTTTCCTTGTCAGCATGAGTTAGTTGCTAAGATTATCCGTGAGCTGATAGCAACGAATCGCTTAGAGAATATTGAGGCTCAAAAAACCTTGGTTTATTGGTTATTCTTGCAAGGATGTGTTGAACCTTTGGAGAGCTTGTTCAAGCTAGATCGTCACTTAACGAACTTATCAGTACCAGTAGGGTTGTTCAGACCTTCCCTCCTCATGCTTGCCATCGAATGTAATCAACAAGCAATAGTCAAGTTGCTTGTAGAGAATGGTGCTGATATCAATGCAAAAGATACGCGGTAGTACAGCTCTTATGTTTGCAGCTTTAAAGGGTGATCGAGAGAGTGTGAAGTTGCTTTTAGAGATGGGATCAGAAGCTAATCTTGAAAAAATAGATGCAAGAGCCTAAAAATACCTAATATCATTTCTAACTACTGATAAAAAAACATTTAAGTATTTAGATAAAGCATTAAAACGAAAAGATGATCGTTCGGCATGCGTCTTTCTTCACAGATTCTCAGCTATCGATCTCAGTAATCCTAATATCGATTTTAAATCCTTATTGTTCAGGGTCGCAGCTTATGGAAAACCATCTACGCTCGACCTCCTTATGGAGCGAAGTAGTCGCTCAGAAGGCTTTAATCGTAATGATGATGTTCATAGACAAGATGAACAAGGCAAAACAGCATTGCATCATGCTATCGAAACGGGCAATGTTGAGATGATTGAAGCTTTAGTAAAGGATCATCGTGCTGATGTTAAGGTGAAAGATAAGAACGGTGAAACACCAATCACTCTTGCTGAAAGATTAAGCCAAGGAGATGTGGCAGATTTTTTGAGAAACAGTACTGAGAATAGACAATCAAGCTTATTCTTGAACACTACCCGCTCGATGCAACACATTAATAATCGTTCTAATAAGCGCTCTTAAAATTAGCTGTATTTTCAGCTGATCTGTGTTAGGATAAAGCTGTTTTCGGGGCGTAGCGCAGCTTGGTAGCGCACATGCATGGGGTGCATGGGGTCGGAGGTTCAAATCCTCTCGTCCCGAAGAAATGAAATTACTCTTTATCTGTCATCATAGCCTTGTTCGCCGCAACGTTGTGAGCAATCTTTTCACTGACCCTCACATCCACTTTACTAATGTAGGCCCTAATTGCAGGAACAAATGGCTCATCCATAATTTTTTTGTCTTTGCGAATGAGACGTGTTTGTTGCTGTTCTGTAGATACTTGTTCGCGCGCAGGTCTAATGAGAGGGAGCTTCGATCCTTTTGGAAAAATAACAGGAAGCGTCCCTTTTAGCATAGAACGGTTACCATTTTTATCGACAACATTAATACGTAAGTGAGGCGCTAATTTTTGTCTAATAGACAGAGTCGTGCTTGCTGCAAGTTTATTGATTTTATCAATTTCATTGTCAAAACGACCTTCCTTATTTCTGCGCTGGAGCAAAATAATCGCTTGAGCTGGTGTAATAGTTTTAATGGATTGTGTATGAGCCCAAGTCCAGCCTAACTGAGATGGTTCAAAGTCAAGCATAGGCAAGCAACGATAGACATGTTTAAAATGAAGATGCTCTAACCCAATATCCATTAAAAATTGATGAACAATTTGAGGGCGTTCATGTGATGGATTACCAAATTGATTATCTAAGGTCGCTTCTTTTATTTTCAGTAAGTTTTTACGCAGATCAACCATATGAGTTTGAAACGCTTTTTTAGCCATATTAAGTTCTGTGATGGCAGCATAAAGTGGTGGAGATGCAGCTATAAAACCAGGACAAAATAAGACCGTTTTGGCCTTCTGTTCTGGATGTAATGTAAAAAGCTGTAGTACATACTGTAAGCGTTCAATAGGATCGGATATATTTAATCGATGTTCTGCACGATCATCCAGCCATAAAAAATAGTCATTATTGTAGCGTAATTGCAAAATAACTTTTTCAGTCGTAATAAGAATGTTATTAAAAAGAGTTTTTATCAGTGATTTTTGTTCTACAGACATAACGCTCGTTCAATTAATAATGCACATGCAAGTATTATACCGCAAAATTTAGCAGTTACACGAATCTTATGCTAATAAAACAACTTATTTTATGAATTCATTGATTTTTCTTTGATTGATACTTTTTATAAAGTTATCCGTAAGGTAAACTACCTCTAAAAAAATACAAGGATAATCATCAAGGTGAGCGAACAAAGAAAATCTATTCGTTTAAATAAGTTGCTTGCCTCAGTTGGTGTTGCTTCAAGACGATCAATTGATCAATGGATTGAACAGGGGCGTATCACTGTAGATGGTAAGCTAGCAGCACTGGGGGCGTTTGTGACTGCGGATCAAGAGATACGATTGGATGGTCAATCTCTTGATGTGGTGAATCATGATCATAAAATTTTAGAAGTTATTAAATATAATAAACCTGTTAATGTGATCTGTTCTCGTCAAGATGAAAGAGGCCGGGAGACGGTTTTTGACCATTTACCCACACCCCGCAGCGGAAGATGGATAAGTATAGGTCGACTTGATTTTAAAACAACAGGCCTCCTTATTTTTACAAATGATGGTGAGTTGGCGCATAAAATGATGCATCCCTCAACCCAAATAGAGCGCGAATATCATGTAAAAATTCAAGGTGATTGCGAGCTTTCGGTGTTAAAAGCATTGAAAGAAGGTGTTTACTTAGAAGATGGATGGGCTTGCGTCGAGAGTATTAACATTCTTGAGCAAACACAGAGCGAACACACATGGTTATCGGTTATTCTGAAAGAGGGTCGGAACAGAGAAGTTCGTCGATTATTTGAAGCTGTTGGAAAAAGTGTTGTTAAATTATCACGTGTTCGTTATGGTTCGATTAGTCTCCCTGAAACATTAGGACCGGGAAGAGTCGAATATTTAACAGCTAAAGAGAAAGATTTGTTGATGAAAGAAGTTGGTTTGTAAAGAAGAAGTTTGGTGCGAAGGGGGGGACTTGAACCCCCACGACTGTTAAGGTCGGCAGATTTTAAGTCTGCTGTGTATACCGATTTCACCACCCTCGCGCGTAAAATGGAGGCTGAGGCCGGAATTGAACCGACGTCAACGGATTTGCAGTCCGCTGCATAACCACTCTGCCACTCAGCCATGAATTTCTGAGTTTTTTAAGAACTAAAAAATTTGGAGCGGGAAACGAGACTCGAACTCGCGACCCCAACCTTGGCAAGGTTGTGCTCTACCAACTGAGCTATTCCCGCTTAGATGCTGCTTATATTAACAGCATCCTCAGTTGTTTGGCAAGACTTTTTTAAGACGAAAAATACTATTTATCGATCGATTCTTTACACTTCACTGAACATTATGATAATTAACATTTATATCAAGATTAAAGAGTTATGTTGGATAGCGATATTTGAAGGATTGCTCAATATATATCTTGTTCATTTTGCAAAAATAAATGATTGAGATACGCAATCAAAGCTACCGTTCGTAACTTTGTATCAAAATTAATTTCCTATGATGTTAACGTAATAAAACTTAACAGTTCGTATTGTTTTTATTTTTTTAGTAAGCTAGAAAGGGCCTGTTTGCTACGTTGATATCAGCATCATGTTGCTACTGTAGCCAAGCATACATTTTCAAAAAAATTAATGAGGATTGCTATGACTAGCGTATTACGTATTCTTTTATGGGATCAGCTTACTACCGAAATTTCTTCTTTAAAAGATATTGATATGAAAAATGATGTTATCTTTTTTGCTGAGCTTAAAAATGAATGCACTTACGTTAAACATCATAAAAAAAAGCTTGTGTTCCTACTTTCTGCTATGCGGCATTTTGCAAAAGAGATGGTAGAACAAGGATATCGAGTATCTTATGTCCACCTAAATGATGCTGATAATACAGGTTTTTTTGTCAGTGAAGTGCAAAGGGCGATCAAGCGTTATCAGCCTAAAGCTATTGTTATTACTTGGCCGTCTGATTATAGAACATTAAAAATGATTCAATTATTACAAGCAGATGTAGATATTGATATCGAGCTAAGAGAAGATGATCGATTTTTAATTCATCAAAAAGAATTTGCACAATGGGCTCAAAAAAATAAAGAGATCCGTATGGAATTTTTCTATCGCATGATGCGTAAAAAATATTCGATTCTTATGGATGGTGATCAGCCTACTGGAGGGCAATGGAATTATGATGCTGAGAACAGAAAGTTCCCAAAGAATAAACTGGATATACCGCCGACTTATCAAGCTGTAGAGGATCATATAACTCAAGATGTTATTAACATCGTTGCTGAACATTTTCACGATCATTTTGGAACATTAACTCCCTTTTTTTTCGCGGTCACTCGACAGCAAGCCAAACAGGCTCTTTCTCTTTTTATTCAAAATAGATTAGCTTTTTTTGGTGAATACCAAGATGCAATGATACAACATGAGCCATGGATGTATCATTCTCATTTAGGTTTGTATATCAATATAGGACTGCTTACTCCATTAGAATGTATAGAGGCAGCAGAAGCTTCTTATCGAAATCACCAGACTCCTCTTAATGCAGTGGAAGGGTTTATTCGTCAAATTTTAGGTTGGCGAGAGTACGTGCATGGTATTTATTGGTTAAAGATGCCTGAGTATAAAGCTATGAACTCTCTGAATGCCCAACGTTCATTACCCAGTTTTTTTTGGAATACTGAAACATCAATGAACTGCTTGAAGCAATGTCTTTCTGAAACGCGAGATAATGCTTATGCTCATCATATTCAGCGTCTTATGGTCTTAGGGAATTTCTCGCTCTTAGCCGGATTGAATCCTGTGGAGGTGAATGAGTGGTATCTGATTGTTTATGCAGATGCTCATGAATGGGTCGAACTGCCTAATGTATCAGGAATGATTTTATTTGCGGATGGAGGATATTTAGCAAGTAAACCCTATGCTGCCAGTGGTGCTTATATTAATAAAATGTCTAATTATTGTAAGGGCTGTCAATACAGTGTTGAAGACAAAACAGGGCCGAATGCTTGCCCATTTAATTATTTATATTGGAACTTTCTGATGCAACATCGCCCTGAGTTGCAAAAAAATCACCGCTTGAAGATGATTTATGCAACGCTCGATAGAATGAGTGAAGAAAAAATAAAGAATATACAAATGGACTCTGAATCTTTTTTCAATCAATTGAGTTGAGATTAATTCTTTTAAGAGTGAGTTATGAATTTTAATAATAAAAAACAACAAAGAGTTAATCAGTTAACGCTCGACATGTGTTATGATCTGACTAACTATTTTTATAATATTGTTTAAATTTTATGCTAGTAAAAGAAAAAATTGCATTATTAAGTGCTGATAATCTTGCTTATATCCTTAGTGAGGTTTGTCGTAGTCATCCAGAAGTCTCTTATCAAGTAGAAGATCTCTTAAATGCTTTAATCACACAACAGAAAGATGCCGGTGAAGCAATCAAGCAAAGTCTTAATATCATCAGTCAAGATAAAAAAGATTTAGATGAGCAAAAAGTGGAGTTGTTAATGCAACAACTTCGCTCTTTAAGAAAAAGAATACTTACATCGTCTGCAGAAAACATGTTGGAATTCATAGTCCAATTTCTCCATCTGGAATCAGGTATTATGGATCGACTAGATCCGTCAATGGATAATCAAGATTTGTATGATATTTTCAATGCTGCAGTTGTGAATTTAAACGAGATTTTAATAAAACAAAAAACACCATTAAATCAAAAAGTGGATATTGTTTTAGCTTTATCTATCAATGATACTCATGCAACGTTTGATGAGATTATCATGCATTGCAAAGAGGCTCTGACAGAAGATGGGCTGATGATTTTAAAAGATCGTTTAGAAAATGCACTGAACGATCGTAATGTTGAAGAAGTGAAAATAGGGTTAAAGCAAATCGCTGATTGTTTACAGGACGAAGATCTTTTTATTCATGCTTGCACTTTTACAGGATCGCCGACAACAATTGATCGTATGGAAATAGCATTACGATTGACGGAATGTAAAGAAGACAAAGAAGCATTAAAATGGTTAGTATCGGCGACTATGCCTGATGATCTTGAATGGGCAGATTTGTATAAAAAAGCAATGTTACAATCTTTAGAAAATTTAGGTGACTATGCAAAGGCTCAGGAATATCGATTGACATGGTTTGAAGCAGATTTAGATCCTGTTATGTATGATCAGCTTTTTCAAAAAACAAGACTTCATTTACGCCCACTACTGCATAAAGATGCTATAGCTAAAGCAACAACATTTCACGATCCTATGCAAGCTTTGAGCTTCCTTAATCATTTACGCGATCCAGTTGCTATCGCAAGTTTCGTCTATTTGAAAATTAATCAGTTAGACGGTAGTTATGATAGCGTGTTGAATACTGCAGCTGAATTATTACGTAAAAACGATCAACTGGCCGCCACCTTACTGTATAGAAAAATGATTGAAGATGTTTTAAGCCAAACAAAAGTAAATTTATTTCATAGCGCTGCAAAAAA
>RFNU01000106.1 GCA_009927065.1 bacterium
TTAAGCGTCAGCACACTGTTGCTGTCGCCTAATCGGAAGCCCGCTCATTCATGGGCGGGTAGTTCACTCATTATGTAAAAATTATCGTTTCATTAAAAGATCACAATATGTGATGATTAAATAAAAAAACTTATACCGATCCGATAAAACCCGCAAAGCATAAGACCAACCCATTCCCAATAGAGTAAAATTCGAAGCGCTACAACAAAGCTTAAACTACAAATCAGATAGAACTCTAAAGGACAAAAAACGTTGGCAGCCCAATGACGTACTGTATCTGCAGTTATCAACAGAAGCTGAAGGTAAAAGCTCAAACACATTGTGCGTTTAAAATTTAATTTAAAGAGCAGTCCAGGTAAAAATGTTGTTCCTAATCGTGATAAACCTGGTATGAGGAGAGCTAAAGGCTGGATCATTCCCATCATGATAAGAAGATGGTGATCGTTTAATGTTTTGATGTGGTGAGCAGTCATTTGCCTATAAGATATAACAATAAGCAATGCTCCTATTAATCGATGCGTTGTTTGAGCGCTAAAGGATGCGTATTGAATATATCCTTCATGTTCCAGTATGTAAATGAAGACAGTTGGAAAAAGAGCAGATCCTATTAAAAAAACATTTTTTGGAAGAATGCGCCAATTGATCATCATGATACTCAACAGTGCTGGCAGCAAGCCTAGTTGAAGTATTTTTACAGAAGCTGACGATAGATGAAAAAAATATTCTAGATGCCAGGTTGATGAAATAGGTAAAGCTTCGAGTATGCTGTGAATAATAGCTTGTGCAAAAAGTGATGTATCCAAAATGTGATAAGTTCTTATGAAGACTTATCTGATTATCGGCTTTTTTAAGTATATTGGCTATATAAGATTTTATTTTATCAATAAAGCTTAAGGCCACTTAAGTGACCTTAAGATTATGATTAGCAGAGATCTTGAATAATTCTTTGAACTTCCTCCGGGTTTCCAGTGCCTCTCATTTTTTTCATAACTTGGCCTACAAAAAAGCCCATAAGCTTATCTTTACCGCTTTTCAGTTCAGCACGTTGTGCAGGAAACTGCTCTAAGACTTCAGCAATAGCTTGAGTTAGGGCTCCAACATCACTGACTTGTTTCAAATTGTGATCAGTAATAATTTTATCAACATGAGTTTGGCCTTCAAATAAAAATGTTAAAACTTGTTTAGCAGTTTTAGATGATAATGTTTTGTCATTAACTCTATCAACAAGCAGAGCAATATCAGCAGGGCTTATTTTCAGATCTTCAAAAGCTATTTGATTTTTATTCGCAAAACCACTGATATCGGAAAGTAACCAATTCGCCATCGCTTTAGGCGATGGTGTCTGTTGCTCTTTTATTGCTTTAAAAAAGAATTGCAACAGAGCTGTATTATCAATAAGAATTTGGGCATCATATTCTGAGAGTTCATAGTGTCCAGTGAGTTGTGCTAAAAGATCTTCAGGTAATGGCGGCATCTGACTTGCAATTTCATCTAAGAGTTCTTGGCTAATGTGTACAGGGAAAAGATCGGGGCAAGGAAAATAACGATAGTCTTGAGCATCTTCTTTATCACGCATTGCTATTGTTTTGCCCGTCGACTCTTGAAATAAACGAGTTTGCTGAATGACTTTATCACCTTTCTCAAGAATAGCACCTTGACGTTCGATTTCATATTGAATCGCTTTTTCTATGAATCTGAATGAGTTAATATTTTTTATTTCACATCGCGTGCCTAAGATGGTCGTATCTTTAGGACGAAGTGAGATATTAACATCCACTCTAAATGAACCTTCTTGCATATTACCATCACAAATATTTAAATGACGCACTAAGCGATGTAATGTTTTTAAATAAGCAATAACTTCATCTGAGGAATAAAACTCTGGAGCTGTTACGATTTCTAGTAAAGGACAGCCAGCTCTATTAAGATCAATAGCTGAATAATCTTGAAGTAGATCATGAATTGATTTTCCAGCATCTTCCTCAAGATGAGCTCGAACAATATGAACAGATTTTTTAATACCATTGACATCAAAAGTCAGCTCTCCATCGCTCACTATAGGATAGTTAGCTTGTGAAATTTGATACCCTTTAGGCAAATCAGGATAAAAATAATTCTTTCTGGCAAAGATATTAACTTTATTAATAGTGGCTTTGGTAGCGAGACCGAATTTTATAGCTTGATGGACAGCCTCTTTGTTTAATACAGGCAGAACTCCTGGTAGAGCTAGATCAATAGCACAAGCTTGACTGTTAGGTGCTTGACCGAACTTTATAGCAGCTCCGGAAAATAATTTAGATTGGGTGTTCAGTTGAATATGAACTTCTAAACCAATAACAACGTCGTACACGGCTTAACTCCTTGCTTTAATTGGTGAGAGATGATCTACCCATGGAGAGACTTGTTCAAGCTTATGGGATATTTGCAGTAATGTTAATTCATCAAAATGATTTCCAATCAGCTGAAATCCAAGAGGTAAACCATGACGCTGCATTAACGGCAGGCTAATGGCTGGTAAGTTAGCAAGGTTGACTGAAACTGTACATAAATCTGAATAATACATTGCTAACGGATCGTGATCATGTGATTTTAGTAAAGACGCTTCAGACAGTGCAGTTGGAGTTGCTATCACATGATATTTCTTGAATATTTCTTGGAAACCACTGTTGATTAATGCTCGTACTTTCAATGCTTTTTGATAGAAAGCATCATAATATCCAGATGATAAAACATAAGTCCCCATTAAAATACGACGTTTAACTTCAGCACCAAAGCCTTCTCCACGAGTTTTCATATAAAGATCTTCAAGATTTTTTGCATGAGGGGTTTGATAACCATAACGCACGCCATCATAACGAGCCAGATTTGAAGAGGCCTCTGCTGGTGCAATAATATAGTAAGTTGGAATCACAATATCTTGAATATTAAAATCAATAAAATCAACTTCACCGCCAATCGAACGAATATGTTCTAGCACCTTCTTAAATGCTTCTTGGCTGGAGGGATCCATTGCTTCAAAAAATGATCGAGGAACAGCTACTTTAAAAGAGTTTGGGGCATTATTTAACAAATTAAAATATTGAGGCACAGGTTGATGAGCGCTAGTGGAGTCTAGTGGATCATGGCCAGACATCGCTTCTAAGACTAAAGCTGCATCAGCTACAGATTGACTCAGTACACCACCTTGATCCAAACTTGATGCGAAAGCAATCATTCCATAACGAGAGACTCTTCCGTAAGTTGGTTTGATACCAACAAGATGGCAGAAAGATGCTGGTTGACGAATAGAGCCGCCAGTATCACTACCGGTAGAGAATACGGCTAAACCTGCTGCAACAGCAGATGCACTACCACCACTACTTCCACCAGGAGCACGTTGCAAATCAAACGGGTTTTTGCAAGGCCCGAAATAGGAATGTTCATTGGTCGATCCCATAGCAAATTCATCCATATTGGTTTTACCAAGCATAACAAGGCCTTGCTCATGCAATTTTTTAGTAACAGTTGCATCATATGGCGCTACAAAGTTTTCAAGCATTTTTGAACCACAGGTTGTTTTTATTCCTTGTGTACAAAAAATATCTTTATGAGCATAAGGAATACCCGTCAGCAAAGTTGCTGTTTTTTCTTTTAAACGGCGATCAGCGGACTGAGCTTGTTGTAGCGCCAGGTCTGCTGTTATTGCAAGATAGCAGTTTAAACTCGGATTAAACTCTTGCATACGATTGAGAAAATGCTCAGTTAAAGCTGTAGAGCTGATATCGCCTTGATGAAGATGGTTGCTCAGTTGAGTCAGGGTTTTTTGATGCCAAGCAGTCATTAATTGTCTCCTTCGATAACTTTAGGAACAAGATAGAAATTTTGAAGTGTTTTTGGAGCATTTTTTTGAAAATATTCAGGATTAGGATCTTCTGTGACAATATCATCGCGAAGATACTGTTGATTATTAGTATGCAGTTCGATATCAACAGGTATAGTGGATACATCGACTTGTTGTAATTGACTTAAGGCACCTAATAATTTATTAAAAGAGGCTAAATAGTTTGGAATCTCTTCTTCCTTTAATTCTATTTTTGCAAGCATGGATAGTTTTTCTAATGTTGCTTTATCGATAGACATGGCAAATACCTTAAATTACTCTATGGGCATACTATACATGACCTACCCTACCTGAATGCAAGAGTTGTGGCTAACACTTTATAAAAATTTATTATTCTTTGCTTAAATTGAGATAAAAAGTCCTATAAAATGGGTCGTTTTAAGTAAGAAAGTTAAGCTAGAAAAGTTGGTTTTTTAACAGGTATCAAATAAGTATTCCATGCTTTTATCCGTTTCTTAAAAAAATATATATTGAGAAGTGAATAGAGAAAAAATCAATCTGATAAGATATTAATAAAATTCATCAGAAATAGTATTGAGATTTTGCGCCAGCCTTCATAGAATGATAATCACAGGATGTTTTTGTCATCGGTCATGATGGCTAAGCCAAGGGTTAAAATATGAAATTTTTAAGAGGCTTTTTTTCAAACGATCTCTCGATTGATCTTGGAACTGCAAATACATTGATTTATGTTCGTGGCGAGGGGATCGTTCTTGATGAGCCATCCGTGGTTGCTTTAAGACTAGAACCCAATTCAAATCAGCCCAAGCGTGTTGCTGCAGTTGGTGAAGAAGCAAAAAGAATGCTGGGACGCACACCAGGCAATATTACCGCTATCCGTCCATTGAAAGATGGAGTGATTGCTGATTTTCATGTTACAGAAAAAATGCTGCAGTATTTTATTCATAAAGTTCATTCATCACGGTTTTTTAGACCTTCGCCGAGAGTTTTAGTGTGTGTGCCTTGCGGTTCAACACAAGTGGAGCGTCGCGCTATTCGTGAATCTGTTCTTGGGGCGGGTGCAAGAGAAGTCTTTTTGATAGAAGAGCCAATGGCAGCCGCTATCGGTGCTGGATTGCCTGTTGATCAGGCTAATGGCTCCATGGTCGTTGATATTGGGGGAGGAACGACAGAAGTTGCTATTATTTCTCTTAATGGTATCGTCTATTCTTCCTCCGTGCGTATTGGTGGTGACCGTTTTGATGAAGCGATTATTAATTATGTGCGACGTAATTATGGGAGTTTGATTGGTGAAGCCACTGCTGAACGCATTAAAAAAGAAATAGGAACAGCGTATCCCGATCCTAATGTTCTTGAAATAGAAGTTCGCGGTCGTAATTTAGCAGAGGGTGTTCCCCGCTCTTTTATTCTCAACTCTAACGAGATTTTAGAGGCATTGCAAGAACCGTTATCTGGAATTGTAGGCGCAGTTAGAGCGGCTTTAGAACAAGCACCTCCTGAATTAGCAGCAGATATTGCAGAAAAAGGGTTGGTGATAACAGGGGGCGGAGCTTTATTAAGACATCTTGATAAATTGCTTCATGAAGAAACAGGCTTACCAGTGCATATTGCCCAAGATCCTCTGAAATGCGTGGCTATTGGCGGCGGCAGAGCACTTGAAATGATGGACAATGCCGAAATAGATCTTGTTTCATGGCAGTAAAAGCTAGATTTGTCGGTTGGCTACCGACTTTGATGAGTTTAAGCGCTTTACTTTTTATAAACTCGGTGTTGCAATTCATAGCAACACCGGGCAATCGTTGGGTTGCGTATTTTACGAAAAGTCAGCCTTATCAGCTTGAAGCGCTAGATCAATCTTGGAGTACGTTTGCCAAAAATATTTTCAATCAATATCAGTTGTTGCAAAAAACAATTAATTTAACAAGATTATCTGCAAACGAATTTATACCTATAGGAATTTTTAGCGAAATAGATTCGACTGGGCACATTCAGTATTGGGGACGCACTTCTAAAAAATTAAAAGAATCTTCTTTAATTTTAATCGGCCCAGAAGGCATTTTAGGAAGAGCTGAGCATAAAACAGAGCATTTTTACCACATTGTGCCCATCACTCATAAAGACATTCAAATCCCAGCTCTGCTGAATGATAAAGCAAATATC
>RFNU01000094.1 GCA_009927065.1 bacterium
GGAACAATGGATTCGGTTTCCTTCAATACTTATATGACAAAAGTTCTTTTGCCTCTTTTACCTCAAGGAAGTATCGTGAGTTTAGATAACACCCCTGTTCATAAATCATCTCATTTGCCAAATGTTTTTCAAGAATATGGGTGTCATTTGCCTTACTTACCACCATATTCACCAGAACTTAATCCTATTGAGCGGCTTAAAAAGAAGAAGCCCCTCTAGAATTGCGTTAACAATTTAGTGGTGGGAGATACTGTCTTGGAAGTCAACCTTGAGTCAAAGCGAAATTCTGATCATAAGGCTTGCCTGATTTCAAGACACCATAAATCAGCTGCAATAATTTCCGTTTCAATTCAAGATACTAGTATGTCACAAATACTTTTTACCAAAAAAAAATAACGATATATTATTTTATACTGTTGATTATAATGTTGATTTGATGCCATGGCAGACCAATAATACCATCCTCTATTTCCATAGGATGTTCAATATTTGATACAACATAAGCAGAATTTGAAATTCCATATTCATTTCTAAATATCTTTAAATGTTTAAGATCTTCTGGTCTGATGCGAGTAGAAAGTTTGACTTCAATGGGAATGAGCTTGCCTTGGTGTTCAATCACGTAATCAACTTCTGGTCCTTGATGACAGCGCCAATATAATAATTTTGCTTGAGGATATTGTAGCTCTAGTAAACTCAAAATTTCTAATCCTACATACTGCTCAAATAGGTTACCTAAACGCTCACGACTAAAAGATAAGCCTTCTTTTGCTCCAACACGACGCACGCCAAGATCGAACATAATAAATTTTGATGATTTTACGAGTTTGCGTCTTGAGTTGTTTGATAAGGTGAGCGGATCTATCCTTTTGATGAGCATGCAGTCTTCGAGAATTCTGTAATATTCCGCTATTGTATTATGACTTACGCCAATATCTTGTGACAGTGCTGTTAAGTTGACAAGATTTCCTGATTCAAGGCAAGCTAACGTTAAGAATTGAGAGAATGCTTTGAGGTTTCTAACGAGTGATTCTTTTCGAATTTCTTCCTCAAGATAAAGATAAACGTATGAAGCAAGATCTTCATCAATTGCATATTGATTTTTCAAAGAGTAAATACCAGGGAGTGAGCCATTTAATAGAAAGAAATCTAAAG
>RFNU01000174.1 GCA_009927065.1 bacterium
CTTCTCCTGGGTCCTTTTTCAGGATTATTCACAAAATCTCAATCTGAACATGTTGTGGTCAAAAGTCCATCTCATCAGTTAACTCTGAGAAAAGTGATTGAAGAAGATCCATCTTTTATGAATATATTAAATGCTAGTGTTGACGATCAAGAGTCTCTCGAGCCTGCATTAACTAGTTATTTTAACCGATTTGTTTTTAAGGATTTTTTAAATCATTATGATTTTACTCTTTCAGATGAATTAGGTTGGAATATTGTTTTGCGTCAATTTGGGGCACAGCTAACCCAAGAAAATATTCCTCTTATCGAAAATTATATTGCTAAAAATTTTGGTTCTAAGCAGAATTTTTTGAATATTGTAAAAACACAAGTTCTTACAAATTATGTTCAGAGCTCAATTCATGAGTTTAGTTTTTCTCCAATAGGAACTTTACCCTTGGATAAAGCTCATGAGTCGATCGATCGTATAGTTGATATTTATTCATTTAATATTAATGAGCTTAAAAAAGATATCGCTTTACCTGAAGAAAAAGAGCTGAGAGAGTATTTCTCTAACAAAAAAGATGATTATAAAACCAATCCAACTGTAAAAGTTGATTATCTTATTTTACGTCAAAATGATTTTCAGTCATTGCAAGATAAAGAAATCTTGAGTAAAGAACTTGTAGAGCAAGGCTATGATTCTATCGATGATCAATTATTGAATAAATACTCTCTTTATAAGGCTTTCGATGCTGTAGAAGATAAAGTTCAATCAACGCAAGATATAGATGCTATTATTGCAATTGTTCAAGAGCAAGGATTTTCGGTCTCGAATCAATTCAACTCTACAGATTTTCTTAGCGAAGAACAGCTCGATACCTTGCTGGATCAAAAAGGAGTTTTTTCGTTAAGTCAATCTTTAGATCCAGAGCAAAAGAACGATTGGATGGTATTGCCAGGCGAACAATCAAGAACTCTTATTAGATTTACAGCAAGTCAGCCGGCAGAGTTTTTAACGTATGAACAAGCGGCTTCTACTGTGCTGAATGATTGGATGATAAATCAAAGTTATCAGCAAGCAATGACTTACGCGGATGAGCTTAAAACTCTTCTTAATAACCAAGAAAAACCGATTATAAAAAACTATCAATCTGTTAAGACTGTTCATGTTCAGAACTTTTTTGGGGATCAGAATAAAGATCTTGCTAATACAATCAAGGTTGCGATCAGCGGTCTTTACGATCCAAGAGTCTGTGCAGAAAAATCGACAACAGTTTTAGTTGATAAAGCTCAAGATACTGTCTTGTTTTTAGCAATGCGTAAAATGGATCTGGATCATATTCAGCAAGCTCCTGCGATGAGCAGTGAAACAAACAACAATCAGCTTCAGCATTTATCGCAATTTGTGAATCAAGCTTCTTTTGATAAAGCTTTTGATGATGCATTGAAAAAACAATTTGGTTATAAAATTCAAGATGATTTTTGGGCACTGCTGCGAGAAACAAAAAGTAAAGTGTCATAGCCTTTACAATAGTCACATAAAGTCAGGGTGCTTTGAAAACCACCCTGATTTTTTTTTTGCTTAAAAATTCATTGCAGATTTAGAGTAACCACAATCTGCAAATATAATCTCGCCTGTAATCGGTGAAGCATAGGATGAAAGCAAGAAAGTAGCAACCTTTCCAATTTCATTGATATCAACGTTACGCTTGAGTAAGTTTTGTTCTGCACAATGAGTGAGCATTTCTTTTAATCCTTTGATCCCAGATGCTGCCAATGTTCTAATTGGGCCTGCTGAAATAGCATTCACTCTGACTTGATGCTGACCTAAATCTGCCGCCAAATAACGCACAGCTGCCTCTAAAGAGGCTTTTGCTAATCCCATCACATTGTAGTGAGGAATATAACGTTCTGATCCTAAATACGTCAGCGTAATAATCGATCCTTGAGTATTGATTAAAGGTTGTTTTAATGCTTGAGCTAGAGCACAGAGAGAGTAACTAGACACTTCATGAGCAGTATTAAAACCTTCAAGAGTCACCTGGTCAATAAAACTGCCCTGTAACTGATCGGCAGGAGCATAAGCTATTGAATGAACAAGGCCATCCAGTCTATTGTCAAATTCTTGTTCTATAATTTGTTTTAGATATTCAACTTGAGCAGGTTGAGAGACATCGCAGGGTAATATTTTAACGACATTCAGATTTCCAATGAGTTCAAGCATACGCTCTTGAAGACGTTCATTTTGAAAAGTTAAAATAAGTCTTGCCCCATGTTCACTTAACTGTGAAGCAATACCGTACGCAATTGAACGATTTGAGGCTAATCCTGTGACTAAAATTAATTTATTTTTCAACATAATTATATTTATCATCTATTCTAGATATTTTCATCATACCGCATGGTCGATAAGCAACCAAGCATGCTTTAGATAGGTCATCAAACAGGATTTTTTTTATTATTGTTCAATAAAAGTTAATAAAGATAGCAAGAAAGAAAAAGGAGGAGCGAGAATGAGGCAGCTGACAGCTGGTGCTATCCCTCCTGTCCAGTATGGATAGGTTTCTCGTGGATTTTGATGAATATGGAACGTTTACATTTTAAAAAAATATTAAGCGAAGCTTTAAGAGAGAAGAAAGAGTTCACTAAAAATCAAATAGATTTTATTGAGCAACTCTCATTAAGTACAACTGCTCAAGAGTTTATCAGTCAAAAAAGTGGCCAGTTTATTGAGTTATTAAATAAAAACTGGGAATTTTTTTCAGATCAACATGATCTTAAGCATCAAGTCAGTGTTGAGTCTCATCAACAACAGTTATCAACAACCATTCACATTTATCATCATCATTATCCTTTTTTAATAGATACCATCCTTTTATATTTACAAGAACATCAGCTAAAGCCGGATTATGTCTTTTTCACCAATGTTAGCGTAAAAAGAGATATTAAAGGACATCTTATTGATTTATCATACAAAAAAGAAAAAGCTATTGATTTTAGTGATGATAGCGTTGAGTCTTCATTATTGATTTTTTTTCAATCAGTCTCATTAGATCATGATACGCAATTAGAGGTAAGACACGGGATCGAACATTTATTAAAGTGTTTACTGATTATCAAGCGTGATTTCCATCACATGGCAGCCAAAATGGACTCTCTCGCTCATAACGTTGTCAACGATCGTTCTTCTCAAGAGTTTCTCAAATGGCTTCATAATAATCACTATCTTTTTATAGGATATGATTTTTTTACACCTTCCTTTGACCAGATGAGATCAACCAACGTTGAGTTTTTAGGTCTCTTAAGCGATAGTGAATTGATTAAGATTCAACAGCTGAATAAAAATCAACTCACTCTTATACAACATGATGATCAAGAATGTTTTTTTGCTAAAGATAAAACAATATCAAGAGTTCATCGCTCAGTGCATTACGATGTTCTTTATATAAAAGAATACGACAGTTCAGGGAAACTTGTTTGTATTCATAGATTTATAGGGCTATTAAATGCTCAAGCATATCAAGAATCTATAGCTCATATTCCCTTGATTAAACATAAAATAGATCATGTTTTTGAAAGATTAGAGATTGATCAGCATTCTTATGAAGGCCATAGGGTTCAACATCAGTTATCAATATTAAATAAGAATGATTTATATTATCAAGACGTTGAAAGCTTATCTTCAATGATTTCAAGGCATTATTATTCACATGATAGATCTGAAGTGAAAGCATATTTATTACCTAACCCATTTAGTGATTATTTAGTGTTTTATGTCTATGTACCTCGAGATATCTTCAACTCTTCTTTGAGATTAAAATTACAAAAAATTTTAATGGAAACTTTTTGTGCAACTGACTGTTTATTTGAACCTTATTTTAGTGAATCATCTTTAGCCCGGATACGTTTTGAGCTCAGAGGGTCGGCGTTACTTTTTGACGCCAGTCATCAACCTGATTTTGAAAATCATTTAAGAGATGCCGGTTACTTATGGCACGACCGTGTACAAAATGCACTCCAAGAACTCACAAGCCCAACAGTTAGCTCCGATCTTTTTAGAAAATATATAGGATCGTTCTCGGTTCATTATCAAGACTATTACCATCCTCAACAAACTGTTCAGGACATGTTGATTCTGGATCAGATCAATCAAGACAATCCGATTGTGCTATTATTTTTTAAACAGCAGGATCAGCAAACTGAGTCATTTCATTTAAAACTTTTTCAGTATCAAAAGTCTTTATCATTATCACTCGTTGTTCCGATTTTAGAAAATTTTGGGCTAACGATTATCAAAAATAGATTATTTGAATTAAAAATCAATGGTAACAAAGTTGTGTGGTTAAATGATTTTTCAATGGAAATTAACCAACCTTTAAAAGAAGAGCGTAATATTTTTACACAGGCTGTTTATGATGAACTCAGTCATACTTTTAAAAAAATATTTGCCGGTCAAATGGAGAATGATCGATTTAATAAGTTGATTATATCAACAGGAATGACAAGCAGACAAATTACTCTTTTAAGAGCGTGGTCAAAATATCTGTGGCAAGTGAATTTTCCTTTCTCTCAACCTTATATTGAAGAAGTATGCGGATCTTATCCTGATTTAGCCGAACATATGGTCCGTTTTTTTGAAACAAGGTTCGATCCTGACATTAATCTTGAGCAGAAAAATTTGAAATTGAAGACTCTTGATTATCTTATTCAATCTATGCTTGATAGTATTGCAAATTTAGATTCGGATAAAATTTTAAGAAAAATTTACAATTTAATTTTGGCGATTGTAAGAACAAATTATTTTCAAAAAGACCTTGTAGGCAACCTGAAAGAATATATCAGCTTTAAATTTAATCCCAAACTTATTACTGATATGCCAGCGCCGCTCATGCTTCATGAAATTTTTGTTTACTCTTATGATGTAGAGGGTGTGCATTTGCGTTCAAGTGATATTGCTCGTGGTGGTATTCGGTGGTCTGATCGTTTTGAAGATTATCGTACAGAAATTCTTGGGTTAGTAAAAGCACAGCAGGTTAAAAACTCGATTATTGTGCCTTCAGGGGCAAAAGGCGGCTTTATTGTTCGTCATCAAGCTAAGCTGACTTCTCGAGAGGCTATTGCTCAAGCAGGGATCGATGCGTATAAAATCTTTATTAGAGGGTTGCTCGATCTTACTGACAACTTAGTGCGTGGTGAAATGAAGCATCCTGATCATACGGTGAGACTTGATCAAGATGATCCTTATTTTGTTGTGGCTGCTGATAAGGGTACAGCAACATTTTCTGATATTGCCAATAGTATTTCAGCTGAATATGGGTATTGGCTCGGAGATGCTTTTGCTTCAGGAGGAAGTCAAGGTTATGATCATAAAAAAATTGGCATTACAGCCAGAGGTGCCTTTGAATCTATTAAAAATCATTTTGCTGAATTGGGAATATCGCTGCAAGACACCAGCATAACAGTTATTGGCATAGGTGATATGTCGGGAGATGTTTTTGGGAATGGTGCCTTACTCTTGCCTAAAATGAAATTAATAGCAGCTTTTAATCATCTGGATATTTTTATTGACCCCAACCCTCATATTGAAGCAGCGTATCAAGAGCGATTACGCTTATTCAATGTTGCTAAAGGATCTTGGAGTGATTATAACTCCGATTTAATATCAGAAGGAGGAGGAGTATTCTCCAGAAAACTGAAGTCCATAACCTTAACGCCACAAATGAAAGAAGTACTCAAAACCAATAAAGATAAAATGTCCCCTGCTGAACTTATTCATACACTCTTACAAGCACCGGTGGATTTGATTTTTAATGGAGGTATTGGTACGTATGTCAAAGCAAGTATTGAACGTCATACTGATGTTGGTGATAGACAGAATGATTTATTGCGCGTTGATGCCTCAATGCTTCGATGCAAAGTTTTTGCAGAAGGTGGTAATTTAGGAGTCACCCAACGGGCGCGTATTGAATTTTCGCAAAGAGGCGGAAAAATCAACACAGATACGTTAGATAATTCCGCAGGAGTAGATTGTTCAGATCATGAAGTTAATATTAAGATCTTACTCAATTACTTAGCAGAAAAACAGTCCATTGTGATGCCAGATCGTAATGCATTATTGGCAAGTATGACTGATCAAGTCGCCCAATTAGTTTTAAAAAACAATACGAATCAAAATTACACTATATCTATGTTGCATCATATCGCGCATAAAGATATTAAGTTGCATCAACTGGTGTTGCAAGATCTGACCAATCGTAAAGCTCTTGAGCGTGAATTAGAGTTTTTGCCTCATGATGAAGAGATTGCGGTACGTGTGTTGAATAAAAAAGGGCTAACAAGACCAGAACTGATTATTTTAATGTCTTATGTCAAAATGGATCTCAAAGCACAATTAACGCAAGAAAATTTTGATTCTTATCCTTTAATCAAGCAACAACTAAAAAAGGAGTTCCCAGAAATTTTATTAACAATCGTTGGTGACAAAATTTTTGAACATCCTCTTAAAAATAATATTATTGCAACAATGACAGCGAATGTCTTGGTGAACGACATCGGATTGTCTTTTGTTTACAGATTACGATCGGAAACAAAAGCTTCTTATCTAGAAATTGTACATAGTGCTTTTCTTGTCAGAGAAATTTTTGATAATGATCATATTATTGCTATTATTCGCGCTTTACCTGACAGTTTAGGTCGCGATCTTCAGTATGATATTAATATTAAATTGAGCAGGATGTTTTATCGTGCCATTCGTTGGTTTATTAAAAATAAAAAAATGCAACAATCAACACTGCAAGATATTGTGTTCATAAAAAAATCAGTTGATGACTTACGTAATATTTTAATCACACGCTCCAATCAATTAAGCAGTCGTGATCAGGTCAATACAATATTATCACACTCGTCGTTACATCAAGACTCGTTGAAATATTTAATGACACTCATCGATCTTTTGCCAGCATTAGATTTGCATCTTTTGGCGATTAAAGAAGAGTTGGGTATAGAGGAAATTTTTCATGTTTATATGAAAGTTGGCGATATTTTAAAACTTCACTCTATTGAGCAGGCGATAGAAAATCTTGCTGTGCATTCAGAATGGGATGCTTGGGGGCGTAATAATATGCGCGATGATTTAAAGAATTATCAGTTGAAGATTACTCATAGTATCTTGAAAATAGATGATGACATAGAAACTTGGATGAAGTTGCACAAGCATCTCTTGAACGATTGGGATCAAATGTGCTCTCATCTTGACAGTACTGTTGAGAAAACTTATGTTGAAATCGCAGTGATTATTCGTAAGCTAGAGCGTTTTTTATCATAATTACTGAAGGACTTGCTGATGATCAGCAAGTCTTTTTCCTCAATGAGAGACAAACGGCTGCAATCGTCCACTCTGTTTATAACCAGGATGAATGACAGGCTGCACAGATTGCTTTTTTGCTGTTGAGTCCATCTTGCTTTCGGGAGGCCTGTCTTTAATCACTGTGTTGCAATCTAATTGTCTTGCAGCAAAAAATTCAATTTTGTGATGCATCAATGATTGAGGTGTTAAGTAACTATCAAATAACTCTTCAAGACAGCTTAACGCTCTTTTTAGTAATTTACTGTTTATCGACATAAAAAATACAATATTAGTA